>CAYRZK010000101.1:0-4755 GCA_964428785.1 uncultured Oscillospiraceae bacterium
GTCTATAAGATTGGCTACATTTTCGCAAGAGTCCATAGCATTTTCAAGCTGCTCGAACAAATGCTTCCACTTAATAATCTCTATAGGATCCTTTTCTTCCTTAAATAAAGTAGCAAGTGCCTTTCTGTATACGATATCGCAGTCGTTTTCCAGCTTGTTAACTTCTATGACCTGTTTTAACAGCAACGCTTTCTTTTTCTTATCGGACAGATTGTCAAAAAGCACTGTAAGTTCTTCGATCGCACTTACAATCAGCTCTGACATCGAAATTACTTCCGGTCTCATGACCGTTACATTAAAAACTCCAAATCTGTTCGCTATTTCTTCAAGTGAATCAACAATATCATCTATTTCACGGGTAACTGTAAAAATATCATCTCGCCCTATCGGTGTTCTTGATGAAACATTGAGCTGTTTTATCACTTTATGTGACTGCATATCACATTCTGTTTCGAGAGTTTTCATAGTCTTGATTTTTTCCGAAACATCTTCATAATTATTTACAAATTCATCAAAATATTTGCCGGCGTCGAGAACTTTTCTCATCTGATCTCCGAGCAAAGTGTAAAATATGTTGTTTTTACGGTTTAATATCGCCATTTCAGCCTCCGCATATTCTTCGTATCAGGTTTGAATACCCCTCCGTATAGTAACTGCTCTGATTATTATATCGAAACAAGCTTACTTAGACAAGCCATCTGTCAATTTATTCTTACATTTATTTGATTTTTTCCTCTATCATTTCAGCAAGCTCAGCATCATATTCTTCTATCCTTCTTATTATTTCCGAAGCCGCAGCGTCATCCTCCAAAACCATAATATCTGCTATATTATCTGCCGTGTTCCGCTTATTCATCATTTTATACCCCCTCTTAATCTTATCGATTCATTGAACATGAACGCTGTCAGCATATTAAAATCCGTATCTTTAAGCTTTATACCGGATATTGTATTCGATGGTGTGAACTGTATCTCGTCGTTTACAGCTTCTTTTGCAATTTTTTCAAGCCTCATATGACCGCATATCAATTTCTTCCCGTTGATCTCCGCCTCAAGCAAAAATTTCGGATATTTCTTTCGTTTTATGCGTTCACGCATATCTATTAACGCTATATTCGGCTCATAGCCTGCCAAAAATTCTGCCTCACTGCTTCTTATGCCATATGCTCCGTTTTCAGGCAGCCACCTGAATATAGCATCATTTGATACACCCTCGGCATTTGTCAGAACATATTCATTAAGCACATAACCGTCTATTCCTGCATAGCTTTTGACTGTCGTTATATCGCTGTAATAATCAACAACTATCGGTGTCAGTGAACCGTTAGCCTTTATACTGCTTAAAATACCGTCATATTTTTCGCAAGCCTTATCGCTTGTTTTTTTGAAAAGATCGATCACCTCAAGAAGCCCTGTGGGCGTTTTGACCGCCTCCGGGAGCACTATATTATGCGCAATCATATCCCAATGCCCGACTTTGGTAAAAAACCTTACAGCCATCGATATCACATCTCTTGCAGTATCGCTTGTGCCCGATTCGCCGAATACCTTAGAAAATCTTACCGTAACCGGAACATCAATACTTGTATTTAGCAGCGGCTCTGCCGTTGTGAACTCCGAAAGCTCCATATAAGCCGAAAAAAATCCCTCCGCTGTTATTCCCTTTTTATATAAAAACCTCGGAAATTTTTCATTTTTCATCATTTCCGCCGCTTTGTCCGCAATTAAAAAATCTATCATTATATACCACCTCACGATAATATATGCCGATAGATTTTTTTTTGCTTATTTTTTACCTGTATGTCCGAAGCCTCCCGTGCCTCGCTTCGTTTCCGACAGCTTTTCTTCCGGCTCCCATGTCACATTCTCATATCTTGCAACAACAAGCTGCGCTATTCTGTCTCCATTATTTACAACAAAATCCGTTTTACCGTGATTTATAAGCGCAATCTTAATTTCTCCTCTGTAATCACTGTCGATCGTGCCGATACCGTTTACGAGGCCTATACCATGCTTAACGGCAAGCCCGGATCTCGCCCTTACCTGCGCTTCGCAGCCATCCGGAAGCGCTATTGAAATACCTGTCGGTATCAGCGCATAGCTGCCTGCTTCTATCGTAACAGGTGCTTCAATATATGCTCTTAAATCCATTCCTGCAGAGCCTGATGTTTCGTATGATGGAAGTATTCCGCTATCGCTTACTATCTTTATCTTCATTACAATCTTCCCATAATTCCTTTTACATCCGTTTTATCGTTTGCAACAATAACCGCACTGTATTTATCAATATCCCAGATAAGCTCAGCTGCCTTATGCATATCATCCATAGTTACTCTGTCGATTTCCTCAATCGTTTCTTCTATAGGATATATTTTATCGAGAAGCAGAAGATTTTTACCTGCTCCGAACATTCTGCTGTTAACATTCTCCTGACTGAATATATAACTGCCTTTAAGCTGTTCTTTCGCCATATCAAGCTCGTCCTTGGTGATAAAATGCTTCTTGAGCGACGCAAGCTCATCCGCTATACCCTTTATTGCTGCCTCTGTTTTATTCCTTGCAACACCTGCGTAAATATTATAATATCCCATGTCCGTATATGTTGATGACATTGAATAAACAGAATATGCAAGCCCCTTTTCTTCTCTTATATTCTGGAAAAGCCTTGAACTCATCGAACCTCCCATTATATTGTTAAGGATAGAAAAAGGATGATACATATCGTCATCAGTGCTTACCCCTCTTGTTCCGAGACAGATATGCGCCTGCTCAATATCCCTAACAAGTGCCTTGTATCTTGGTTTATAAGGTGCTTCTTCGTAAGGCTTGACTTCTTTTTTATCCGGCAGTCCCTCAAGCGCTTCATCAAACATATCGCAGAGCTTTTCCTCATCAAAATTACCGCTTATCGATATTACTATGCTATCCTTGGTATACTCATCGTCAATATATTTTACAAGCATATCTCTTGAAATTCCTTTCAGCGATGTTTTTGTACCGAGTATAGACTTTGCAAGAGGGTTGCCTTTAAATACCAGCTCACATATCGTATCATGTGCCGCATCCTCCGGAGAGTCGCTGTTCATTTTCATTTCTTCACATATTACCTGCTTTTCCTTGCTCATCTCATATTTGTCAAATTTTGAATTAACAAACATATCTATGAGAATTTCGGCAGCTTTTTCGGCATTTGACGATAAAGTTTTCATATAATAGCATGTAGCCTCTTTGCCCGTAAAAGCGTTCATCTGACCTGCAATCTTGTCGGCATCCTCCGCTATCTGCTTGGCGCTTCTTGTCTGTGTTCCCTTAAACATCATATGCTCGATAAAATGCGATACTCCGGACAGCTCAGGTGTTTCATCACGAGCGCCTGCTCTAACCCAGATACCTATTGACACAGACTGCACATGTTCAATTTTTTCTGTTACTATTCTGATTCCGTTTTCCAATCTTCTTATATTTATCATATTATCCTCTCCGAAAAGCAATTATTGTTATAACATTCCTTTTATCTTGCACATTTTATAGACTACTGTCGCAGCCTGCGCTCTTGTCGCTTCGCCCTGCGGCTGAAATTCTCCGGTGTCAAAACCGTTTATAATCCCTGCTCCTGCCGCAGTAAACACATAATCAGCAGCCCATGAGCTTATAAGCGATGTATCTGTAAATGTCATGCCGCTATTTACCTGCGGAAGTGCAAAATCGACTGCGCTCGAATAGTTGCACAGCATTACTGCCATCTGTTCTCTCGTGATGCTCGTATTCGGTTCAAATGTACCGTCACCCATGCCATTCACAATACCGTTTTCATAGCCCCAGTTAACATAATCATAATACCATTCTTCTGCTGCTACATCCGTAAACCCTGCATTTGCCGAAGCGCTTATATCAGTTCCGCTTGTCATCTTTGCAAGCATTGCTACAAACTGCGCACGAGTCACAGAGCCGTCCGGGTTAAACATATTATCACCTATACCGTCAAGAATTTTCATTCCGGCAAGCGTTCCTATATATTCTTTCGCCCAGTGACCTACCGTATCCGTAAACTCAACCATATATGCCCCTACAGTTACCGGAATTGTCACTTTCGATTTATTATATTCGATATAAATATTCCCTGAAACGGAGGATGCCGACGATTGAGCCGTAAATACTCCGTTTTCATCAATCGTTCCTATATTTTCATCACAGCTCCATTTGAAAAGGCTATCGCTTGTATAAACACTGAGCTTCGCTCCGTTTTCGCCTATTGAAGCCGAGATATTTATATCACGCTTCTCTCCTGCGTTAAGCGTCATTTTTGATACCGACGGCGTTATCGTAACATCATCAACAATCATTACGGATGTCATGCCCTCGATCGAGCCGCTCTCTGCTTTTATTTCAGCCTTTCCTGTCTTATCCGAAGCCGTAAACACTCCGTCCTTTGTCACAGTTCCGTACTGAGACGCAACACTGTATTTTACATTGGAAGTATCGAAGCTCTGGACTTTTTCGTAAAGACTGTTTGATGCATATGTTTTGAGCTGTACCGATGCTCCCGGCATCACAAATGACATCTCCGGATATACATTGAGCTGCGACGCTGTTTTTGACGCTGAATCCTTATATACCAGCAGGACAGCATTTGACACCCTTCTTTCAGCTCCGTCGGATGGTGATGACTGTCTTACTGCACTTTCATCCTTACCCGGCTGTCTCACATATATAACACTGCTGCCGCCGCCGTCGAGATTTACGGCAGTTTCACAT
>CAYRZK010000102.1:0-4682 GCA_964428785.1 uncultured Oscillospiraceae bacterium
TGTGTGCACAGACCGGAGAAGAGATATCACTTTACGATATCGCCAAGCAGCTTCAAACGGATGAAGAGGAAATACGAAAAGCGGTGCTTTACTGGAAAGAGTGCGGCGTGTTTGAAATAAACAGGCTGCATGGGGAGGAGAATATAGAAATATTGAGCCTCCGGAGCAGCTTGTACGGAACGAAAAAAAGTGCAGGACGAAATGCAAGAGCGTCGGGCGATGCAGGCACAGACGGTGCGGAGTCACCGCTTCATGACCGCAAGCTCAAAGAGCTTTTTACAGGCGTCGAGAGGACTGTAGGCAGACCGCTCGGCGCAAAAGAGCCGGTGCAGATCGCATCGTGGATGGATGATTACGGTGCGACACCGGAAATCATATTAAAAGCATATGCTTACTGCGGAGAAGTTCATAAAAAGGATGCGGCGGCATATGTGGGGAAAGTAGTCAAAACATGGGCGCTCAAGGGACTTTTGGATGCCAAGCAGGTGGACGAATATCTCGAAGAAAACGAAAAAATGCATTTTTTATACAGGAGAGTTTTCAAGGCTCTCGGCTTTACAAGAAATGCGACGGAGGAAGAACGCCGAATAATGGATGTATGGTTCAATGAAATGAATTTTTCCATAGATAAGGTGCTCGATGCTTGTCGCAAGACAAGCGGCATCACAAATCCGAATATAAAGTATATAGACGCAATCATCAGAAACAGATACAAAAAAGAATCCGGCGCCGTGATCGACGAAAACGGAGACATAGCTCCGGGAATGGTGCTCAAATATTACGATTATATAAGGGAAAAGGAAGAAGCTGCGGCAAAAGCCCGTACAGACGAAGTCTACGAGAGTTTGCCGGAAATAAAAGACCTTGACAGAGAAATACGAAAAGCGGGCTCCGAAATGAGCCGAGTGATGGTGTCAGCAGGCGGAGACAAAAAACTCGCCGCTGCGGAGATAAGAAAAAAAGTAGACCGAATGCTTGCGGAGAAAGCCGCAATTCTTACGGAAAACGGATACTCGGCGGACTATACGGAGGTACGGCACAGATGCGAGATATGCAATGATACCGGAACGACCGCAGACGGACAGAGGTGCTCCTGTTATAAGGAGAGAATGAATGAGGCGAAAGAATGGCAGATTTCTTCAAGAAAGAAAGCAAACCTGTAAAAACGGGCAAAATCAAGAAAAAATATTTGCGGAAGCTGCAAAAAGCAATAAAGAAATTTGAAGAAACCGACAGAAAGGTTTCCGATGCACTTGCTTCCGTTGTGAATAGATTTGACGAAAAAAGCGATGTGCTTGCAGGCAAGCTGCATATCAGGCATGTGCATAGAAGAAAACAGTTTAATCTTGCAAGAGAATGGGCGGAGCTCAATAAAAAGCGATTGCTTGTGCGTTTCGCCTGTGCTGTCGCAGTGCTTCTGTGCATAGCAGGTGCTGTTAACCTGTGTACAGCATATGAATATGCCTATAACGGCAGGAAGCTTGGCGTTGTGACGGACCAGGAGGATGTGCTCCGTGTGACCGACCTTGTAAGCAACAGCTTATCGAAGCAGTATGGTGCGGAGATCGCAATAGACAAGGAAGAGGATATATCCTTTAAAAAAGTATTTCGTTTCGGCAAGGAGATCGACGATATGGAAGTCGTTCTCAGCAAGATGACATATATGCAGGATATGATTGCAAGCGGTATAGGCATATACATAGACGGAAATCGTGTTGCGATTGTTGATAACGAAGAAACCGCAAACAGCATACTTGATTCGGTGCTTGCGGCATTTACGGTGCAGAGCGACAATACGGTATATGAAGAGGTGGGCTTTGCCGAGGATGTCAAGCTGGAGCAGGTGACGACAAGGCTCGGTCGCCTTGAAAATCCGGGAGATGTTGTACAGCGCATATTGACAGGTGCGGAAGAAATCAAGACGCATACTGTGCAGTCAGGAGAGACGCTTTCGGGAATATCGAACATGTATAATATCAGCATGGAGGATTTGCTTGCGACAAATCCGCTCGTAAGTCCGGCAAGGCTCTCGATAGGGCAGGAGATAGTTCTTACGCAGCCTGCACCGATGCTTACGGTACAGACGGTGGAGGTATCGACGCTTACGGAAATAATGCCGTATCAGACGCTGTATGAGGATAATGCTTCGATATATCAGGGCGAAACATCCGTAAAGGTGAGCGGCATAAACGGCGAAAGAGAAGTGGTAGCTAAGATTGTAAAAAATAACGGCATAGAGATTGCAAGGCTCGAATTGCAGTCTACGATTTTGAGCAGCCCTACAAACGAGGTGCTCTATGTCGGCACTAAAGAGCTCCCGCCTAAACAGGGAACGGGAACCTTCATATCGCCGGTAACGGGATATACGCTTACATCAAGATTCGGTTCGAGATGGGGAAGCACGCATTTAGGTATCGATATGGCGATTGCATCCGGAACGAAAATAAGGGCTGCCGACGGCGGTACGGTAACCTTCGCCGGATACCAGAGCTCATACGGATATATTGTGAAGATAGATCACGGCGGCGGTTACGAAACATATTATGCTCATTGCAGCAAGCTTCATGTAAGTGCAGGCGAGAGAGTTTATCAGGGACAGCATATAGCAAATGTCGGAAGCACGGGCTACAGCACAGGGCCTCATCTGCATTTTGAAGTCAGATACCTCGGCACACCGAAAAATCCGCTGAACTATATCTAATATAATACATATATAATGCAGATACCGCAAGGTGTTTTCGGCACATTGCGGTATTGTGAATAATACGGAAATTTAATGGAGATCAGGCTTAATCGCCCGGTCTCCTTTTTTAGTATTTGTGACTTTAATCTTTCTTGCGTTTCCTGTAAGACCTCGTTTTATATTCGTATGGTCATCAGCTTTCGCTATATCTGCCACCCTCCCATTTTGAAAAAATCAAAATTTCACGCTCGCTATACTATCAATTTTGGAAAATAGGGGGGACACTTAATAGAAAAGTCTGTAAAATCTAATTACGGGAGCTGTAAAGGGGAGTATAGAGGCTTGCCGATTCAACAAAAAATTTCAAACTTACTATTGAAGGCGGGAATTTTTATGCAAGAAATAGTACTGTAATGTTTTACTTATCAGCTGCTTCAGATTCTATGAAAGATAAAAATATTACATTTGATTTTCAAGTAAAAGGTGGAACCTTTAAAACAATAGTTGGTGGTAGTGATGCTACATTTTTAAAGGCGAATAATCTAAAGAGTAATAATGTAACACTTAAAGTAAGCCGTCAAGTTTTGACACAAGCTAACATTACCGGCGTTAGTCAAGAAATTACTTATGGAGATACATATATACCAAAATTCAGCAGCTCGCCGCAATTGGACGAAAGTGACTATACCTTTAATTATCAAAAGAAAGATGGAGAGGATTATATTGATATAGATTATAAACCTACTGATGTTGGAGAAAATACTGCAACAGTAACAGGTACCGGTAAAGGTAATTACACAGGTATAGTTACTAAAAACTTTAGTATAAAGCTTTATCCGACACCTGCCACACCTGTGCTTGAATATCCGGATGGCACGGTGTTCCATGCGGACAGCGAAAACGGCTCGACAATAAAAGTAGAGCTTGATGAGGATTATCGCAATACAATATCAGATTATGTTGAGTATATGTATTATCAGGTGAACGGCGATGGGCGGTGAGGGAAAAGAGGACAGCATATGGAGCAGGGCGGCACAGAGCCTGTGTATGAAGAAATCGTCAAGGGCAATGCGGCGACATACTCATTTGGAAATGTTGCTGCCGGCACTTATGTGATGAAGGTGATGAAAAGCAATCATGTGGCTCGTGAGTAAACGATAACCGTAGGAAGCAGCGATGTGACGCAGGATGCGACAATCTGCCTTCTCGGAGATGTGAACGGCGACGGAAACATAAACGGTGCCGATACTAATCTGCTTTATAGATATGTTATGGGTTACATAAGTAGCTTATAAACATAGATATTTTATCAACATTTGAAAGGAGAAAAAGATGCGAACGAAAAAGGCATTGATTACTGTATTGTTATGGTAATCGCAAGTTTAATCAGCTTAATATCGGATGGAATATTTCCGATTTCAGATATTTTAATGGATGTCTAATTAGGCGATATAATATTTGCCGAAGAAAAGAAAAAATCCGGGCTTAACGCTCGGATTTTTCTCGTGAAAGTGTGTATCAAATAAAAGAAGGAAAGTTTGTAAGTTTATATACCCCTTACTACACTCTTAGTATACTGCATATTTGTGTAGATTTTGTGTAGGAAAAATGTTGATAAAATAAAAATCAAAAATCACTGCTGAGCAGAAAATCTGCGAAATTGCGGATTGAAACCGCAAAGCTTTTACAGAAAGATGCGTTTTAGCGGAAATAAAAAGGGGAAATAGAAAAAAACCTTCGGATTATGTGTTCCGAAGGCTTTGCGGTAAATAAGTCAGTTGTTTTACCTAATCTGATGCCGGAATGGCTAACCGGTTTGTGTGTAATATGTTTTATAAAAGGAGTTTTACAAGAACATATATTATAACAAACCACGAAATGTGTCAATATGATTTGTTAAAAAAACTAAAAAATTTACACAAATTATGTTGGCAATCCCAAAATATGACTGCTGATAATCTTTATTAAAGCTCAAAAGCGCCTGTATACAGCTGGTAAT
>CAYRZK010000103.1:0-4679 GCA_964428785.1 uncultured Oscillospiraceae bacterium
GTGATAGGCTCGGAGGGCTTCGGGATAAGCAGGCTGGTGAGCGAGAAATGTGACTTTACGGTATCTATGCCTATGATGGGTAAAATAAATTCGCTCAATGCTTCAAATGCAGCAGCGATTCTTATGTATGAGGTGCGCCGCCAAAGAGATATAAAAGCCAAGGCTTGATGTATAAATGCGGTCGGCAGGCAGGGATAAGGAGATGAATTGTGAACAGCAGATTTGAAAATATACCGGATGAAGAGCTTGTAAAAAAGGCGCAGAACGGAGATTATGTGGCTGAAGAAGCACTGATAAACAGGTACAGGGATTTTGTCAGAAGCCGTGCACATCTGTATTTCATTGTCGGAGCAGATAATGAGGATGTGATACAGGAGGGTATGATAGGTCTTTTTAAAGCGATAAGAGGATATGAAGAGGAAAAAAATGCTGCGTTTAAGACCTTTGCCAATCTCTGCGTAAATCGCCAGATTATCAGTGCTATCAGGAATGCCGGCAGGAACAAGCATATTCCGCTCAATGATTTTGTGTCGCTTGACGAACATGCGGACGGCAAGGAAAACTCGGAAACGATTGAAAGCATTATAGCTTCGCCGGCGGACAGCCCTGAAGATATGATGCTTGTAAGAGATATTATAGAACGCATAGTAATAAATATGCCTCAGTTTTTGAGCAGCTTTGAACAAAAAGTCTGGAGTGCGTATCTTACGGGCAAGAATTATAATGTAATTGCGGAAGAGCTTGGAAAAACTCCAAAGTCGATAGACAATGCGATTCAGCGAATTAAACGAAAAGTCGAGCGTTATGTTCTCGGATAGGCGGATGAATGTGAAAAAATGTTGAATTATTGACATTGATAAAGATTTGGAGTATTATGATAAATGTATATGTCGAGCTGATGTAGCTCAGTAGGTAGAGCACTTCCTTGGTAAGGAAGAGGTTCGGCAGTTCGAGCCTGCTCATCAGCTCCAATTATTAAAGTGTCAGGCGTGGCCTGATCCCCAAATGAATTTAAATTTTTATGGAGGTTCTAAAAATGGCAAAGCAGAAATACGAAAGAACTAAGCCGCATGTAAATATCGGAACAATCGGTCACGTAGACCACGGCAAGACAACACTTACAGCAGCAATCACAAAGACTCTTCACCAGAGATACGGATTAGGAGAAAAGGTAGACTTCGATCAGATCGACAAGGCACCGGAAGAAAGAGAAAGAGGAATCACAATCGCAACAGCGCATGTAGAATACGAAACACCAAACAGACACTATGCACATGTAGACTGCCCGGGACATGCTGACTATGTAAAGAACATGATTACAGGAGCAGCACAGATGGACGGAGCAATCCTCGTAGTAGCAGCAACAGACGGACCGATGCCGCAGACAAGAGAGCATATCCTTCTTTCAAGACAGGTAGGCGTACCTTATATCATCGTATTCTTAAACAAGTGCGATATGGTAGATGATGATGAACTTCTCGACCTCGTAGAGATGGAAGTAAGAGAGCTTCTTGACCAGTACGAATTCCCGGGAGACGACACACCAATCATCAGAGGATCAGCACTCGAAGCACTCAACAATCCTGAAGGTCCATGGGGAGATAAGATTGTAGAGCTTTTCGAAGCAGTAGATAGCTATATTCCTGAACCTGAAAGAGATAATGACAAGCCGTTCATCATGCCGGTAGAAGATGTATTCTCAATCACAGGAAGAGGAACAGTAGCAACAGGAAGAGTAGAGAGAGGAATTCTCAAGGTAGGAGATGAAGTAGAAATCATCGGACTTACAGAAGAGAGAAGAAAGGTAGTAGTAACAGGCGTAGAAATGTTCAGAAAGCTCCTTGATCAGGCAGAGACAGGAGACAATATCGGAGCACTTTTAAGAGGAGTACAGAGAAACGAAATCGAAAGAGGACAGGTACTTTGCAAGCCGGGAACAATCAATCCGCATACAAAGTTCACAGGAGAAGTATATGTACTTAAGAAGGAAGAAGGCGGAAGACATACACCATTCTTCAACGGATACAGACCACAGTTCTATTTCAGAACAACAGATGTAACAGGAGATCTTCAGCTTCCAGAAGGAACAGAGATGTGTATGCCTGGAGATAACATCACAATGACAATCACACTCATCACACCTATCGCAATCGAAGAAGGACTTAGATTTGCGATCAGAGAAGGTGGTCGTACAGTAGGATCAGGCGTAGTATCGGGAATCATCGAATAATCGAAGAGAGACGAGACAGCACAAGGAACTGACAAAAGCAAGAAAGAGAGGCAGTCTGCATATGCAGACTGCCTTTTTGAGTTTTTGGGGTTCTATAAAAAAGAGAAAACTGAATATCGCCAAAGGGTCATGTTTGTGTTACAATATACTGTACAATTTATTGCTCAGTAAATCATGTATAATAGAAAAAACGAAAAAAGAGGTTTGTTCTGATTATAGAAAAGGAATTAGAAAATGAACGAGATTAAGGGATATTTAAAAAGACTTAACGACAAACAGCTTGAGGCAGCGCTTTGCACAAAGGGGCCGCTTTTGATACTTGCGGGTGCGGGAAGTGGAAAAACCAGCACGATGACATGCAGAATAGCACATCTTATAGAACAAGGTGTAAAACCGTACAATATTCTTGCTGTGACTTTTACGAATAAGGCAGCCAAAGAAATGCGTGACAGAGTAGAAAGCTTAATGGCGGAGATTGCCGAAGAGGATGAAGAGATTTACATACCGGATATTTCTTCAATGTGGATACATACATTTCATTCGGCATGTCTCAGAATATTAAGAGTAAACGCAGACAGGCTCGGATATGACAATGATTTTACGGTTTACGACCCACAGGATCAAAAAACATTAATAAAAAGTATATTGAAAGAGCGCAGAATAGAAGAAAAGCAGTTTACACCGGCATATCTGCTTTCGATAATAAGTGACTGTAAGAACAAAGGCGAGACACCTCAAAGCTTTTTAAATAAGAGCGGAAATGATCATAAATCCAAAATTATTCATGAGGTTTATGATCTGTATATGAAAACTCTAAAGAAAAACAATGCTATGGATTTTGATGACTTGCTTCTCAATACTGTCAAGATTTTTGAGCAGCACGAGGATGTTTTAATAAAGTATCAGAATAGATTTAAATATATAATGGTTGACGAGTATCAGGATACAAACTATATTCAATACAAATTCGTAAGTATGCTTGCGGAAGCACATAATAATATATGCGTTGTAGGAGACGACGATCAGTGTATTTATGAATGGAGAGGCGCCGATATAAGAAATATTCTTGATTTTGAGCGTGATTTTAAGAATACCAAGGTGATCAAGCTTGAACAAAATTACCGTTCATATGGAAATATTCTTGAGATAGCAAATTCCGTAATAGAGCATAATAAAGGGCGTAAAGGCAAGAAGCTTTGGACATCAAAGGAAGCCGGAGAAAAAATAACATACAGAAGAGCCGAGGATGAAAAAGATGAAGTACGGTACATTGCACAGGAAATTTCACATATTGCAGGCTCAGATGGGATTGATTACAGTGATATTGCGATATTATACAGAACAAATGCACAGTCTCGTGTATTTGAAGAAATTTTTTCAAGGGCGAATATTCCGTATAGGGTACTTGGCGGCTTGCGATACTATGACAGAAAAGAAATTAAAGACATAATGGCATATATGCGTCTTGTACAGAACAGCGATGACGACCTGTCATTTGCAAGAATTGTCAATGAACCGAAAAGAGGCATGGGCGACAGAACCATGGAAAAAATGAGACATATCGCAAATATTAACGGGACAAGCTTGTTCGGGGTATTTGAAGATACAGCCATTTTAAATGGTTTGCCTCCGAGATCAGCCAAAAGCGTAGGAGAAATGATAACTGTCATTAAGGAATACAGTGCGGAAAAGGAAAATCTGAGAGTATCGGATATTTACGAGGGAATACTTGTAAAAACCGGATATTTAAAGGCTTTGGAAGAGCAAAATACAATAGAAGCGGAGAGTAGGATCGAAAATATTCTTGAATTCAAATCCGTAATACTCGAATATGAAAAAGCAGATCCTGACTTGACGCTTGCGGATTTTATGGAACGAATTGCGCTTATGGCGGATGTGGATAATCATAATCCGGATGAAAATGCAGTCGTTCTTATGACTATGCACAGTGCGAAAGGGCTTGAATTCCCTGTAGTTTTTATGCCCGGAATGGAAGAAGGGCTTTTCCCTGGATGGCGTGCGCTTGACAGAGCCGATGGGATAGAAGAAGAACGGCGCTTGTGCTATGTTGGAATGACAAGAGCAAAGAAGAAGCTTTATCTTACAAGCGCAGAAACACGCACAATGTACGGCAGGATGGATTACACAAGAGAGTCTCAATTTCTCAGGGAATTGGACAGATCTCTTGTGATTGGTGATGCTATATTTGACAGAAGACGAACTGCAGAGCCTGACGGAGGCAAGAATTGGGAGTATGACGGTGGGTATACACCTGTTTATAAGGAAAAAGCATTTGACAGTTTTAAATATGCTAAGCAAGAGATAAAAACCAATACCGTAAAAGCAGGCGAAGTCAATTATAATGTCGGTGACCGAGTAAATCATAAAAAGTTCGGTGAAGGTCTGGTTATAGAAATGGACGCTAAGACTGTTTCGGTAATGTTTGACG
>CAYRZK010000104.1:0-4666 GCA_964428785.1 uncultured Oscillospiraceae bacterium
GCGGAAATAGATTCTCGTGAGATAAAGGCGGGCGACTGTTTCTTTGCACTTAAAGGCGAAAGAGCGGACGGACATGATTTTGTCGATGCGGTCTTTGAAAGCGGTGCGGTATGCGCAGTTATAAGCGACGAAGCGAAGGCGGAGCATATTTGCCGGCAAGCAGGCGACAAAGCTGTGATTATGACAGATGATGCGGAGGAGGCACTCAGACTTCTTGCAGCTTGGTATATAAGAACATTTGATATTAAAAAAATTGCTGTGACAGGCAGCAACGGCAAGACGACGACAAAGGATATGATATATGCCGCATGCTCGGTGAAATACAGAACACAAAAAACACCTGTAAACAGAAACAGCCTTATAGGGCTGCCTCTTACCATTCTTTCTCTTGAAGAGGATACAGAGGTTGCGGTCTTTGAAATGGGCATGGACAATTTTAACGAAATAAGCAGAATGGTGGCTATTGCGGAGCCGGATATCGCAATCATAACGAATGTAGGCATAGCTCATGTTGAAAGGCTAGGAAGCAGAGAAGGCATCCTGAAAGCGAAGCTCGAAATCACTGAGAAACTCAAGCCTGAGAATGTGCTGATAATCCCGGATGGAGGAGATCTGCTTACCCGTGACAGCGCATCCGGAGATTACAGACTGATAAGCATAGGCAGCAACGGCAGGAGCGACTATGTTATTTCAGGTGTTGAAAATCTCGGTGAAGAGGGCATCGCATTTTCGCTCGAATATGCCGGCGAGCTTCATAGGATAAGGCTTGCGGTACCGGGCGAATACAATGCAAGCAATGCATCGCTTGCTATAGCGGCGGCTCATGAGATAGGCGTACCGATAGAAGAAGCGGCAAAGGGTCTGCTCGAATTCAGGACTGCCGAAAACAGGATGAGCATAAGAGGGGCGAACGGTATAAAGGTAATAGACGATACATATAATGCCAGTCCGCCGGCGGTAAAAGCAGCTGTAGATGTGCTTGTGAGCACATCCGGAGTAAGAAAGGTCGCAGTGCTCGGAGATATGTTTGAGCTTGGTGATGAATCGGAGGCGTGCCACAGAGAGGTCGGAGGATATGCAGCTGAACAGGGGATAGGGCTGTTTATCGGTGTTGGGGAGCGTATGCGTGCAGCGTGCGAGGCAGCATACCGTGTTATGGGAAAAGACAATGTGCTCCATTTTGATACAAAAGAGGAATTGACAGAGATTATCGGAGAAATAATAAAGTCGGGTGATGTTGTACTCGTAAAAGGCTCAAGGGGGATGGCGATGGAAGCTGTTGTAAAGAAAATACTGGAATAAGATAAAAGGAATTTACGGAATGGATACGATTTACTTATTGGTCGGATTTATAATGCTGCTTTCGTTTTTGGTTACGGCAGTGTTTACAAAATATCTGATACCGATACTCAAAAAGAAAAAAGCAGGACAGAATATAAGGGAAGAGGGGCCGCAGTCACACCTTGCGAAAGCCGGCACTCCGAGCATGGGCGGACTTGGAATAATTGCGGGAGCAATGCTCGTATTTATATTCATGCTGTTTAAAAATAAAGGCTTCGGGATGCAATTCCTTGCTATTACGGCGGGGTTTGTCGGCTTTGGAATGATTGGCTTTATAGATGATTATGCCAAGCTGATGCGAAAACAAAATCTCGGTCTCAGGGCATGGCAAAAGCTTTTGCTTCAGATTGTCATCAGCATCGGTATCGCATGGTATATGGCGAAGTGGAGCATTACGGGAACTGTTGTATATATACCGTTTTTCGGCGAATATGTTGATTTTGGCATCTGGTATATTCCGTTTATCGTTTTTACGATAGTAGCTATGTCCAATGCGGTAAATCTTACGGATGGTCTTGATGGGCTTGCGGGAGGCGTGACTGCGATAGTTTCGCTGTTTTTTGCGATAGCGGCGGCGACATATATGTTTGAGGTGCCTATGTATTTTTGCAGCGCTCTTTGCGGAGCATGTCTCGGCTTTCTTGTTTTCAACAGGCATCCGGCGAAGATTTTTATGGGAGATACAGGCTCGATGGCGCTTGGCGGAGGGATTGCTGCGACGGCGATTGCGATGAATATGACGCTGCTGCTGCCCGTAGTCGGCTTTGTGTATGTGGCAGAGGCACTTTCTGTAATAATACAGGTGGTATCGTTTAAGACGACGGGAAAACGAGTGTTTAAAATGTCACCTATTCATCATCACTTCGAGCTTTGCGGCATGAAGGAAACTTCCGTGGTAGCACTTTTTTGGGCTGCATCGCTTGTATTTGCGGCGATAGGTCTGGCATCGTTATAATCCGTTTTTTATTCATGAGGTAGATTGATGAAAGAGGAAATGAAGGATAGGAAAGTACTTATAGTAGGTCTCGGAAAGTCGGGAGTGGCAGCGACTCAGGCAATGATTAAGCTCGGAGCCGATGTTTCCGTGCAGGACAGTAAGAGCGAAAGTGAGTCGGATACTCAGCTGGTCACATACTTAAAAAGCAACAATGTGACATGTTATTTGGGTGAAATACCGCCGGAAACAGAAATATTTGATATGCTTATACTCAGTCCGGGTGTGTCACCGGAGCTCGAATTTATAAAAAAGGCAGCGGCAGCCGGAGCTGAGATAACGGGAGAGCTTGAGATCGCCTACAGGCAGGGAAAGGGTAAGTATGTTGCAATTACCGGAACAAACGGAAAAACAACTACAACGACGCTCACGGGCGAGATTTTTAAGGCGGCAAAGAGAAAAACATATGTTGTCGGAAATATTGGTGTGGCGGTGATATCCATGGCGCTTTCGGCTGAGGACGATGCTTGGCTCATAACGGAAACAAGCAGCTTCCAGCTTGAAACGACAAAAGAATTTAAGCCGGAAATTTCGGCAATACTCAACCTAACGCCGGATCATCTCAACCGCCACCATACAATGGAGGCATACGGTCTTGCTAAGGCAAAGGTTATGGCTAATCAAGACGAAACACAATATGCTGTAATGAATTATGATGACAAGGCTTCTTTTGCACTTGCAAAGGATACAAAAGCAAGGATAGTGCCGTTTTCAAGGATTGAGAAGCTCGATTTCGGAGCATTTGTGGATGACGGAAGGATCGTTATAAAGGACGAAAACGGTGAAACACACGATATATGCGGTGTTAAGGAGCTTAGAATACCGGGAAGTCATAATGTTGAAAATGCACTTGCTGCAGCTGCGATTGCGTTCTTTGCAGGAATAGATGAGGATATAATAGGTGAAACGCTCAGAAATTTCAGGGGTGTTGAGCATAGGATAGAATATGTAGGTACAGCAAACGGAGTACGCTTTGTAAATGATTCAAAGGGCACGAACCCTGATTCGTCAATCAAAGCGGTACAGGCGATTGACGGAAGTATCATTCTGATTGCGGGAGGATATGACAAAGGCTCGGATTTTACAGAGCTGATCAATGCCTTTGATGGCAAAGTGAAATATATGATGCTTCTCGGAACGACAGCCGAAAAAATAAAAGCGCAGGCTGAAGCTGCAGGTTTTACGGCATGTGTAATGTGCAGCGATATGGAGGAATGTGTAAATAAGGGCTTTGAGCTTGCGGAAGCGGGCGATACGATATTGCTTTCTCCGGCATGCGCAAGCTGGGATATGTATTCGTGCTTTGAGCAAAGAGGAGAGCATTTTAAAAGCTGTGCAAGGGCTTTGGGCGCTTAGCACAGACTGCTGAAAGGACAGAGATGGCAAAAAAGCGCAGGAGTGGATTAACAAATACTAAGATGAAGTCGGGAGATTTCGTTCTTGTCATACTAACGCTTGCACTCGTTATTTTCGGCATAATCATGGTATTCAGCGCAAGCTATTATTTTTCAATCAATAAATACGGCGATCCTTATCATTATCTCAAAAGAGATATAGTGTGGGCTGTCAGCGGACTTGTGGGTATGCTTATTATGGCATCAATACCGTACAATGCGTACTACAGGCTGGCACCGGGGATTATGGGCTTCAGCCTTATCACGCTGATTTTGATATTTACACCTCTCGGAGTAACACGAAACAATGCTACACGGTGGATAGGTGTGGGCGGTATAACTTTCATGCCGGGAGAATTTGCAAAGATTGCGGTAATTATTTTTACGGCATGGTATCTTTCAAAGGATCCAAGCAGGATAAAATCCTTTAAAAACGGAGTGATGCCGCTTCTGGTGCTTGCCGGAGCATGTGGCATATTGATAGTAAAGCAGCCAAATCTGTCTACGGCAATTACAGTATGCGGAATTATTGTGCTTATGATGTTTGTGGCAGGCATGTCGTGGTGGTACATCGGAGGTATTGCGGGGCTTGGCGCAGGTGCCGTAATGATGCTGGTGCTGATGATGCCCGAAAGCGAATGGATGAAGCGTATAACGAGCTTTCTTGATCCGTTTGCGGATCCTCTGGGTGAAGGATATCAGGTAGTACAGGGGCTGCTTGCGCTTGGTACGGGTGGCTTGTTTGGCAACGGGCTTGGCAAAAGCGTGCAGAAAAATCTTTATCTGCCTGAGCCTCAGAACGATTTCATCCTTTCGATCATAGGAGAAGAAATAGGTTTTATTGGTATCATGTTTCTTCTTACGGCGTATATAGTTCTTATATGGCGTGGGATACACATAGCTGTAAATGCCAAGGATATGTTCGGCAGTATGCTTG
>CAYRZK010000105.1:0-4629 GCA_964428785.1 uncultured Oscillospiraceae bacterium
ATTCCGAAAACAGCTCCTCCGAGAAGCGAATATCCTGTTCTTGCAAATCCGAGATAAAGCGGCGTTCTGATGTGCATAAAAGTATTTACGACCGATGTCATTCCGATAGTACCGGCAAGCCCGAAAATAAGCGAAAGCAGCTTGAGCCCTCTTGCCGAGCAATAAAACATTACCATTACTGCCGGAAATGCAAACAATATTTCTTTTGTCCTCGGTCGTGCCACAAGCACCTCTTCAAGCGTATTTCTGAAAAGCATTTCGACACTCGATACCTCGATAGCCGAATCATGCCCTGTACGCATTATATAATAAACACCGACAAGACCGACTGCACCAACGGCTAAAATCATCCAAACCTTAATTTCAAGATTCAGAAGTGCACTTATATCATACCATTCGAGCCGGCGCAGCCTCTTTTCCTCCGCACCGTAACCGTAATATGCAATAAAAACTATCATGAAAAATGCGAGCGGTATCAGCTGTGCAAGTTTTACTCCTCTGAAAATCTCGATTTCGAGCATATAGCTTGTGCTTGAAAGAGGTGCGGCAGTCATCATGCCTCCGATAAGTGCAATCAATACAGATGCTACAAGCGTTATAACCGCTCCGATTATTATCTTGCCCAGGCTGCCCGTCCTTCCGAAAACACTGCCGGCTTCTCTCGCACATGCAGTAAAGCATACCGTCGCCAGGCACGCAAACACCACAGCAGCCGCAAACGCTGTTATAAGCACAGCCGTATTAGGCATCACAAAATATGCCGCAATTACAGCAAGTATGCCCAAAACGGCAAATACAAGCTGCCCTTTTTTACCTATAGGGAATAATGCCCTCAGAAGGAGCACCGCACCCATAGCTGCTCCGACTGCTACTCCCATCTGCACATATTTGCTTACATTATAATTATCCATTACGGATGCCGAGCCGAATGTAAAGCCATGCTCTGCCAGCCTGTCTTCCAGATTGGCAAACATCGTCTCATATTCCTCCATATCCGTTACATATGTATGAAGATCCTTAAATTCAAGGAAAGGCTTGAAATAAATCACCCTTACATTTCTTTCTGTCACTGCTCTGAAAAGAGTGTTTTCGATTTCTTTTGAGCCCTCATATCCGTAATACTGATATCTGTACTGGATATAATTCCATACAGAAAATACTCTTACCGTGTCAAAATCAGAAGCCTGTGCCGCTTCCTGTACACCATACTGCATTATATTCTGACGCTGTGTCGTGTTTTCGATAAGTCCTATCGTTATCCCGTTGTCAATTATGTAGTCCTTGGCAAAATCAATGCCGTCATCATATCCGAATACAGCCTCACCGCCAACAATAATATATTTCGGCGTTATACCATATTTCTCATATTCATCTATAACGGCTTCCGCATATTTCGTATCATTCCATCCGTTATACGAAAGCGTTCTCGGTATCACCTCCATACCGAGCTTTTGGATGGCACTTACTTTATCTTCCATAAGTCCAAGACTTATATACATAATCTTGGAGCCGACAATATCGCTTCTTTCGATAAATCCGCCTTTTTTGGAATTCATATACTTGTATGTTTCCGAATAAAGCGTTGTATCCGATGTACCGTCAATCCAAAAATATCCTGTGTTTCCGCCATCCGTCACATATGCAGCGCACTTGCTTTTATCTATTCTGCTCGTAATACCATCATTCAAAAACTCAGCTGCCTTGCTGTCTCCGGCTGTTACAAGCACATCAAAACGATCGAAGCCGCCTTTTCTTTCAACCATTGCGATAAATTCCTCCGGCAGCTCGTCCCTCCAATGAGCATCCTCCATAACGATACCCATCATTTCTCCGGTCACAGGCATACTCGAATCTTCCATAAGAGTCATGATGTTTTCTTCTTGAAGTCCTACCTTTGTAATGCCTATTCTTTTAAATTCTGCAAGCCATTCTGACACGCTGTATTTCTGTTCAGCCATCTTTTCTATTTCCGCATAGTCAAGCACGATGTCATATGTCTTATTTCGTTTTTCGATACCGATCCTTGTTCCTATAACTGTCATTGCAAGTATTACTGCAACAAGCATTACTGCCAAAATCCCTTTGCTTTCTCTGAAAAAAACATTCATCAGCTATGTACTCCTTTATATAAAACTATTTTACAGTATAATTTCCTCTTACCATAACCCATATTTCCGTAACAGCCGTTATGCCTCTGCCGTCATCACGAGGTATAAGCAGCAGATGATTAAGTCCTATATCAGCTCCGGTCATAAGATCAGCTCCTGCCGTTATATCTGAAACTCCGTTCGCACCATTATCTATTGCTGTTGCTATACCGCTTCTTAAAATAATTTCCGTTCCCTCGCCGCCGATCAGGATTTGACCTGCATTAAGCTGAACGGGAGTATACGATACCGCTTCATCAACATAGCTCTTGGTTACAAGCGGATCTCCCTCCGATCCCGGACTGCCTGTATCACCAAACACTATCAATGTAAAGAAAGCTGCCAGCGTTAATACAATCGTTAAAATAATTATTAAAGATCTCTTTTTCATAATTTACTCCTCTCGTCTACTCCCTTTCATTTGCTCTTTATTATTAAATTCCGTTAATCCCCAGACTGATACCCAGGGCATGATTTACATCGGGTATAAGCTCCGAATCAAGCGTGCCTATCCTTTCTTTAAGTCGTTTTTTATCTATTGTTCTCAGCTGTTCCATAAGAACAACCGAATCTCTGCTGAGTCCATTATATGATGCGTTAATTTCCACATGTGTAGGCAATTTTGCCTTGTTCATCTGCGATGTTACCGCCGCAACGATGATAGTTGGGCTGTATTTGTTTCCAACATCGTTTTGTACTACCAAGACAGGTCTTATTCCGCCTTGTTCAGAGCCGACCACAGGACTTAAATCGGCGAAAAAAAGATCGCCTTTCTTTATAGCCATAAATTCCCTCCGGCTCATCATATAAATATATTATTTTCCGACAATTTCCTTTACAGCAAACGCCGTATATTCAGCTATATCTCCGGCAATAAGTCCATGCTGCGAAAACGCTTCCGCTCCGATATCGCCTGCTCTGCCGTGTATATACACTCCGGCTTTGGCTGCATCCATCGGAGCAAGCCCCTGTCCCGCAAGGCTCGTTATTATTCCTGTCAGCACATCACCGCTTCCGCCTGTAGCCATTCCGGCATTTCCTGTAATGTTAATATATGCTTCGCCATTCGGCGATGTCACTAATGTACCTGCACCTTTAAGCACCGCTGTCACATGATACTTCTCGGCAATAAGCATTGCCGCCCGTTTTCTGCCCATACGCTTCATCTCATCATGTGAGATTTCGAGAAGCCGTGCTGCTTCGCCCTCATGCGGCGTCATAATAATATGTGCATGTGTCGCCGCAAAAAGTCCGAGTATACGCTGTTCCTCGCACCTGCCGAGCTTTAAGGCTCTGCATACTGCATTAAGCCCGTCCGCATCAAGCACTACGGTTCCGGTATATGTTTCAAGTACATGTTCGATTATACCGCTGCTTCTTTCATCATCTCCGAGTCCGGGGCCGATTCCTATCGCATCGAACTGCGATAAATCCCCTAAGCACGCACTGCGAGGCACACATGTAGCTTCTTTCAGCCCTATCTGAACGATTGGAAACAGCTCTTCGTCTATTGATATGCGAACAAGCCCGCTCCCGGCTCTGTATGCTCCGAGACCGGCAAGCACCGCTGCTCCTGCCATGCCCCTTGAACCTGCTGCAATCAAGACCCTTCCGCAATCCCCCTTATGTATGTCCGCCCTGCGCTCTTTAACTACAGTATGAACATATTCTTTTGTAATTATACTTACTCTATCTTCAAAATTTACATTTTTATTCATTTTCAATTCTGTTTATTAAATGCCGAGTATCAGCGATGCCATTAAGAAATATGTCAGCACCGAAGCCATATCTGTCATAGAAGAAATCATCGGATTGGCCATAAGCGCCGGATCTATTCCTATTCTCTTTGCAAGCATCGGCAGCATACTGCCCACAATCTTTGCAAATGCCACTACAAAAATCATGGAAACGCTTACTACGGCTGCAATAAGCATGCTTTCACCATCGATAATAAGTATCTTTATAAAATTCATCGTACTCAGTATGACACCTATGCACAGACTTATTCTCAGCTCTTTCCAGAGTACCTTAGCCGCATCTCTCGGCTCAACATCGCCGACAGTCATACCACGTATGATAAGCGTTGCCGCCTGCGAGCCTGTATTTCCGCCGGTTCCCATAAGAAGCGGCAGATACGATACAAGCACTATCACTTCGGAAAGCATTGTTTCAAACCTGCTTATTATTGCACCTGTAAACATGGAAGAAATACATAGAATAGTGAGCCAAGGCAGTCTGCTTTTGACATGATGAAGCACGCTCATATCGAGATATTCCTTATCCGAGCCGTCAACAATACCTGCCATGAGCTCAAAGTCTTCCGTTGTTTCTTCTTCGATTACATCTATAATATCATCGACTGTTATAATTCCGACGATCCTGTGTTCCTTATCGACTACCGGCATAGCGATATAGTCATACTTTTTGAAAGCTTCCGCTACTTCTTCCTGGTCGTCCGTAACATTTACGAACACATAATCAT
>CAYRZK010000106.1:0-4626 GCA_964428785.1 uncultured Oscillospiraceae bacterium
CGATTAAGCCTGATCTCCATATTTTTTGAGAATTTTTCTTGAGAACACAGCCCCCAAGAATTTTTGGAATATCCATGGTCAGCCCCTAAAGCCAGCCCTAAAATACTTTGGAGAAACCACAAACATTTTGGATACCCTCCCAATCATAAAAGGCATGATGATACTCATTTTGAGTCTCACCATGCCTTAAAAGCATTATGCCTAAATTAAATTTTAGCTTATATATTTGTCTTAATACATTTACGATATATGATATGCCGATATAGCAAAGCATCATTCTGCAATAATATATCATGCACCTTTATCGTAATCAGTTGAACTTGGCTGTGATTATAACCTGCTGCGTCTCCGCATTCCAGTATACATCAGCTCCGAGATTTTCAGCGATAAACCTGAGCGGTGTATATGTCCTGCTGTTTTCTATAAATGCCGGACTGTCAAGCTCTACAACATTGCCATTAACATAAGCTGTGGACGAATCGATCATAATAACTATCGTTACATCCTCGCCTGTTCTGAGATGCTTGCCCGTTATCGTCACGATACGATTAACTGCATCCCATTCAACCGTTGCGCCGAGATTTTCGACAACAAATCTTGCCGGAAGCATAGTACGGCTGTTTACAATCTTAGGCACAACATCGTTTACTTTAATAATACCAAATACATTTGCTTCATATTTCCCAATCGTAAGTATGAATTGACTCTGAGCATCGTTTGTCTTATCCCATGCCGCATAGAGTGTAATATCGCCCGTCACCTTGTCTGCAAAATCATACTTCGTCTTTAATGCCTTATCCACATACCAGCCTGCGAAATAATATCCCGATCTCGTCGGATCCTCCGGCTTACTTACGCTCGCATTCTTTACCACTTTGACTGATGTTACTTCACTTCCTCCGTTTGACTCAAACGAAACGGTATATTTATCGGTATTCGAGTTGTGCTTACCGGTCGAATTCTTTGCCCATTTAGCATAGACTATTATAGGTTCATCAGGTGCGCTTGGAGTCTCCATATTGCTGTTTTCAATTTTATTAGAAAGAGCTTGATCAAAATGCCATCCTTTAAACTTATATCCGGATCTTTCTGTCGTATAATCCAACAAATCCACCATGACTCCGCCCGGTACTGTTATTGGCTCTATCTCAGTACCTCCATTAGTTTCAAAATTTAAGCTAACAGCAGCAACAGATACAATTTGACCACTATAATCATCATACCTGTAAAAGCCCGCCGCAGTTACTGTTTGGTAATCCTCACCGTCTTCCTTTAGCACAAGCTTACTGTTCATATCACCGCCATTGATATCGCTGACTTCAATAAAACCTTGTACAGTACTATTGTTAATTAGAGTTACAGTTGTTCCTGCATATGAGCTATTATCACATACATCAAATGCAAAGCCCTTAAGCGAGCCTATGATGGAAGACCCCGAAATAGTCACATCACCGTTATTGTTCGACAATGTATACGGCCACGGATATTTCCCTGCAAGCTCCGAACCGTCAAGAGTTACATTATCAAGTGTCAGATTACTGTAATTCTGGATAAGTATCTTCGCCTCCATGCTCGTTATAGTACCATTTTTGATCGTAATATTGCTGTCCTTTAAAAGCTGAAAACCGTTTGTCTCTGTGCCGCTCGAACCAACTGTAGGCCTTTGAATCGTATATGTATATCCACTAAGGTCGATTGTTAAATCCGTAAACCCACTATCTATCCTAACACCGCTTCCTGTTATATCACAAGCAAGCGTAATGGTTACTGTCCCTTCCTTATTCGCTTCTACCGCAGTTACAGCTTCCTGAAGCGTAGCATATGCATCAATCCCTCCTACTCCATCTACAGTGAGTGACAATGTAGTAGGAGTTAGTGTGGAACTCGGTTCATCTGCAAATACCGCAAGATTCATTGAGCATACTATCATCATCATCATAAGCAAAAGCGCCAAAATTCTTCTGTTATTCATAGTCATAGTCCTTTCTTCCAAGTAATATTCATTCCGATATATAATAATCATACTCAGCTGCATTGATAAAAAGCATATACACATGTTCTTAGTTTTCATAATAGCTTTAAATAAGTATAATATTACCATCAGACTTAAAATGTTCGCCCAGCAAACTCTAATCACCGCTTTCAGCAGAGAAGCCGGCATGATTTTGTATCTGCTTGCATGAATATTGCCGGCTCCCCAGTATGAAATTGGCTTATAAACTAAGTATATCAAATCCTCAGCCTCTAATCAACCAAAAAGTCGTAATAAGAAACTAAAAAGAAACAATTCCGTTCAGAAGCATTGCTATAACTAAGCACATTTATTATAATCCATAGCATTTAACTTCTCATCAACGCATTTGACAAAGAGCCTTATATCGGATTATGGTTGATTATGCTTTTCTTCTTTTGTAAAATCAGAAAAAATGTGCCGATGTGTTTTCACACACCAACACATTTCGTATAGAACCAAAACAAGGAATGACGGAGATCCTTTTTCTGGTTCATCCGTCATTTTTCATTGCATCAAGAAAAAGGGCTGCGCCCTAACGGTTATTTTCCGTTAACGCAACAGCCCCCTTTTATGCATAATTTTATTTACTTAAAATCAATAAATCTGTATGGATTATTCTACATCCCATGCAGCCATGATTTCAGGGATTACCTTGAAGAGGTCTCCTACGATACCGTAGTCTGCAACTTCAAAGATAGGAGCGTCAGGATCCTTGTTGATAGCAACAATGATATCTGAGTTCTGCATACCAGCGAGGTGCTGGATAGCTCCTGAAATACCACATGCGAAGTAAATTTTAGGCTTTACAGTTGTACCTGTCTGTCCAACCTGATGTGCATGGTCGATCCAACCAGCATCTACGCAAGCTCTTGATGAACCTACAACTCCGCCAACCTTAGCTGCGAAATCCTTAATGATCTGGAATCCTTCAGGACCGCCTACACCACGACCACCTGAGCAGATGATATCAGCATCTGTGAGTGATACGAGTTCCTTAGCTGACTTAACAACTTCGATAACCTGAGTTCTGATATCAGCATCTGTGATAACCGGGCTGAACTTAACAACTTCACCTGTAGCGCCAACTTCTCTTTCTCTCTTTGACATAACGCCAGGTCTTACTGTTGACATCTGAGGTCTGTGGTTAGGGATGATGATTGTAGCCATGAGGTTACCGCCGAATGCCGGACGAGTCATCTTAAGACCGAGAGCCTTAGCATCATTCTTGTCTACTGTTGAAACATCGAGAGTTGTGTTTTCTGATGTGAATGCAATATATCCATCCATATCGATATCGAGGTGTGTACAGTCAGCTGTGAGACCTGTGTTGCATCTTGCAGCACATCTTGGAGCGAGGTCACGACCGATGTGAGTAGCACCATACATAACGATTTCCGGCTTATATTCGTTGATAGCATCACAAAGAGCCTTTGTGTAACCATCTGTTGTATACTGAGCGAGCTTTTCGTCCTGGATTAAGAGAACCTTGTCAGCACCATATTCAAAACATTCTGTTGCTAAGTCATCGATTCCGTTTCCGATGAGAACTGCCCATACTTCAGCATTAATTTCTCTTGATAATCTGTGGCCTTCGCCGATGAGCTCGAGAGCCACATTCTGGAGCTTTCCGTCTCTCTGCTCTGCGTAAACCCAAATGTTTTTGTAATCAGCTAAATTTACTGCCATTTCTCATTTCCTCCTTAAATAATGTGCTTTGCCTTAAGTCTTCCGATTAAGTCAGCAGCGAGTTCCTTTTCAGTTTCGCCTGCAAGCATAACGCCCTTTCCCTTCGGACGCGGTGTGAATGACTTATAAACATTTGTAGGTGAAGCCTTGAGACCTACTGTACCAAGGTCAACTTCTACATCAGCAGCACTCCAGATCTTGATGTCCTTGTTAGGAGCAAAGATTCCGGCAACACTCATATATCTAGGCTGATTGAGTTCCTTAATGCAAGTGAGCATGCAAGGAGTCTTAACCTTGATAAGTTCATAACCGTCTTCAAGCTGTCTCTTAACAGTAACTTCTTTTCTGTCTTCTGAGATATCGAATTCTTCTACATATGTAACCTGTGGGAGACCGAGCTTTTCAGCGATCTGAGGACCTACCTGAGCAGTGTCTCCGTCGATAGCCTGTCTACCTGCAAAGATCATATCATAATCGCCGATCTTCTTGATAGCAGCTGTAAGAGCGTTTGCTGTAGCCTGTGTATCTGAACCGCCAACAGCTCTGTCACTTAAGATAATACCTTCGTCAGCGCCCATAGCGATACATTCGAAGATCATCTGGTCAGCCTGTGGAGGACCCATTGTAACTACTGTTACAGTAACATCATCATACTTGTCCTTGAGTTTGAGAGCTTCTTCAAGAGCGTTAGCATCGTCCGGATTAAGGATTGATGGAACGCCGTCTCTGATAAGAGTACCAGTTACAGGGTTAATCTTGATTACATTTGTATCAGGAACCTGCTTTGCACATACTAAAATTTTAAATGCCATTTCGTATTCCTCCCTATTCTTATTTCTTGAATAATGATGCTGAGATAACCATCTTCTGAACTTCTGAAGTTCCTTCGTAGATTTCAGTGATCTTAGCGTCTCTCATCATTCTTT
>CAYRZK010000107.1:0-4540 GCA_964428785.1 uncultured Oscillospiraceae bacterium
TCCTCAAGCATCTCGAATGGACCGTTCGGAAAATCGGTATTTGAGTCGCCGCCCGACCTTGACGGTGCAGCGCCCATACTTGAGGAGCCGTTATCGGATTTGTTTCCGACAAATTCTACTCTATCAGCCACAACATCTGTTGTATAGACCTTTGCGCCATCCTTGTTGGTATAGCTTCCGGTCTGGATCCTGCCTGTGATACCGATAGGTCTTCCCTTTGTAAAATACTTCTCAATAAATTCTGCCTGTTTACCGAATGCCACACAACCTATAAAGTCGGCAGTCTGTTCGCTGTCTCTTGAAAAAGGTCTGTCAACGGCTACGGTAAATCTTGCGACTGCCAGCTGTGACGGAGTGTATCGCACCTCCGGGTCACGCACGAGTCTGCCTACGAGAGAAACACTGTTCATATTATGTGCCTCCTCACTTATTTTACATCCTTGTTGATGATGAGATGTCTGATAATGTTATCCGAGATTCTCATTCTTCTGTCAAGTTCCTTTGGAAGAGTATGATTTGCCTTGAATTCGATTACAACATAGTATCCTTCGTTCTTCTTCTGAATAGGATAAGCAAGCTTTCTCATTCCCCAAACATCTACCTTATCAACAGCACCGTCAGCTTCGATGATTCCCTTTACAGTCTCAACAGTAGCTTCCTTTGCTTCGTCTTCTAAAGTAGGATCGATAATGAACATAACTTCATAATTTGTCATTGTTTTCACCTCCCTGTGGACTAAATGGCGACAGTCTTTCCTGTCGCAGAGATTGCCTGTGACAACTTCACAGACTTAAATAGTATATCATAATCGCTCGAAAAAGCAAGCAAAAATCCGAGAAAACATTGAAAAACCAAGAAAAATTTCGCAATCCTGCTGCATCGTTCGTTGATATTGTGCCATAATTATTATATGTACAACATCTAGTGGGATGAAATTTTGCGGAGGTTGTGGTACAATATAATATCTATAGTTATTTGTTTCGGCAGATAACTGCAAGAAAGGGAAGAAATCAATGTATTTCGGAATAATTTTTTTAATTGTACTGGTAGTCCCGCTTGTGATAATTCCGCTGGGAATGATGAATATGTATCGCTCTGATCTGGTTATAGGGGTATCTATCTTCACCACAGCAGCATTTGTAGCAGTAGCGCTTGCGGCAGCACAGCATGCAGGAGGCATGACTCTCGGCGAGCAGGTTTTGGAACAGATTGAAAAGATAGCATATATCATTGCAAGCTCGGAAGAGCTTTCCGCTCAAGCAGGTCTCGGCGATCTGGCGGTTAACGAACGGGCAATGCTTATCACAAATCTCTATGCGATGGTGAATTCAATATTCCCGGCAATGCTTATCTTTTGGAGCGGAGTATATTCATATCTTGTATATAAGGCTACGATGTATATTCTGAAAAAGAAGAAAAAGATAATGACATTGTACTTACATCTGAAAGTTATAAGATGGCGGATTCGTGTGCCGCTGGCATTTTCAACGATGCTTGCGATATCATTGATAATGGAAAGCTTCGGCATGTTTGCCGGCGCAAACCTCAGCTTGAATATAGCGCTTATCACCGAATATATTATAGCTCTTGAGGGATTGGGCGCAATGATGCGGCTGCTGAACAGATATAGAAATACAAAGGTTTTAAAAGCTCTTGTGGTATTTTTCGGTGTTTTTACAAGTCCGGGCAGGATGCTGCTTTGCATGGTAGGCTTAATGGAATTTACCGTCGGGCTTGGCAGAATATTTCCGATGAGAAAGAAGTAGAGAGGAAAAAGTATGGCGATTAAGAGTATGGAAGAAATCCTGGCTATGTACTCGCCGTTCCCGATGTGCGTCATAAATGCGTCGGGCAAGGTAGTGGTGGCAGGAGATAAAATCGGTGAAGTTTTTCTCTATGACAGCATAGAGGATGCTGATATCTTTGCAATCACGGGGATAAAACATGCGGATTTTCTCGCTGCTGATGCCGGAGAGAAAACGCTTACGGTTGCGAGAAATGACAGAGTGTTCAAGGTCTTTACGCAGGTGCTTGAAAATACTGACAGCCATATGGCAATATATTTTCACGATATTTCAAGCCATGAGGCGCTGAAGAAGCTTTATAACAGCGAGAGGACATGTATGGCGATCGTCAATATCGATAATTTTGACGAGCTTATGAAGAATACGAATGATGAAAACGACATGGCGCTCAGATCGACAATCGACAAGACGGTGAGACAATGGGCGGCAAGGTTTAATGCGAGTATTACACGATACAGAAACGATCTTTATTTTGTCGTGATGGAAACAGCGGCATGTGAAAAAATCATCGAGGGGAAATTTGCCATTCTTGATGTTGTGCGTGACATAGATACCGAACAGGATTTTCCGGTGACGCTTTCGATAGGGATCGGTATGGGCGGCAAAACGCTTGCACAGACGGATCAATATGCCAAGGATGCCCTTGACCTGGCGCTCGGACGAGGCGGAGACCAAGCCGTAATAAAGAATATCTCAAATATCAAGTATTACGGCGGCAAATCGCAGACTGTTGAAAAAAGCAATAAGGGTAAGTCGAGAATCATTGCTCATGCGCTGAAGCAGCTCATAGATCAGGCGAAGAAAATCATTATAATGGGGCACACCAATCCGGATATGGATGCTTTCGGTGCGGCTCTCGGCGTAAGCCGTATGGTCAAGACGGAAGGAAAAGAGGCTTATATTGTGATAAACAATGTGACCGATGCACTTTCGGAAATATACAGAGCGGCAAAGGAAACGGAGCTGTACAGTTTCATAAACGGTGAAAAGGCGCTCGGCATCATAGACGATGAGACGCTTCTGATAGTGCTTGATACGCACAGACCAAGCTATACGGACTGTCCGGAGCTTATAGATAAAACAGAAAAAATCGCAGTAATAGACCATCACAGGAAGATGGAAGAATTCATTGAAAATTCAACGCTTTCGTATATGGAGTCTTATGCTTCATCGACATCGGAGCTTGTGACGGAGATGCTGCAATATACGGAAGAACGTAAGAATGTCACAAGGCTTGAAGCGGAGGCGCTGCTTGCAGGGATCACAGTTGATACGAATGAATTTGCCGTAAAAACAGGTGTAAGAACATTTGAAGCGGCGGCATGGCTCAAGCGTTCGGGCGCCGATACGACAGCCGTTAAGAAATATTTGCAAGCCAACGCTCAGGCATTTATCCTGCGGTCAAAATGCATTGCAGGCTCGGAGATCAGCGAAGAATACGGGCTGGCATTTTCAATTCTCGGAGGCACTCATCCGGATTCACAGATACTTTGTGCTCAGGCAGCCGACGAGCTGCTGCTGGTCAAGGGGATCAAAGCCAGCTTTGTCGCAGGGCTTAATTCGCAGGGCAGAACAGTCATAAGCGCACGTTCGCTCGGTGATATAAATGTGCAGGTAATTATGGAAAAATTCGGCGGTGGCGGTCATTTGACGACAGCGGGCGCTCAGGTAGACGGTACACCGGAGGAAGCAATAGAAAAACTAAAAGAAATGCTCATAAAACAGAAGGAGGACTAATAGATGATAGTTATTTTGTTAAAGGATGTAAAGGGAACAGGCAAAGCCGGAGATGTTGTTAAAGTATCCGACGGATACGCAAGAAACCTGCTTATTCCAAAGGGACTTGCGACAGAAGCAACAGAGGGCAATGTAAGAAGCCTCGAAAAGCAGAAGGCACTTCAGGCTGAGAAAAAAGCAGAGGAAAAGGCAGCGGCACAGGCTCTTGCGGAGAAGCTCAAGGAAATGCCTGTAACGATAAAAACAAAGAGCGGTGAGGGCGGCAGGCTTTTCGGCTCGATCACATCAAAGGATATTGCAGATGCGATAAAGGAACAGTATAAGGTGACGATAGACAAGAAAAAGCTTGTTCTTGACAGCCCGATAAAGAATGTAGGCGCATATGCAGTGCCTGTAAAGCTTTATGAAGAAGTAAGAGGCGAGATAAAGGTTACGATAGAAGCATAGATTTTAGCACACCCTCAGGCGACATGACGGAGTGGTGTGAACGGGAGAACACAAATGATGGAAAAAATACCTCCGCATAATGATGAAGCAGAAAAGTCGGTGCTTGGCTCGGCAATGCTCAGCAAGGATGCATTGCTTGATATTGTTGACATAGTTAAGCCGAGAGACTTTTACAGCGAGATGCACAAGGAAATCTTCACATGTATCAGAGATCTTTACGGAAGAAGTCTGCCCATCGACACGCTGACTGTTTCGGAAGAGCTTAAAAAGAGAAATTCTCTCGAAATGGTCGGAGGAAGAGCATATATTGCATCTCTCACAGCGGGAGTGCCGTCCACAGCCAATGCGGGACAATATGCCAAGATAGTGGCGGAAAAAGCCATGCTGCGCAGGCTGATAGATACTTCATCGGATATAATAGAACAGTCATATAAGGAAAAGCTTGCGGCAGAGGCTATTCTCGATTATGCCGAACGAGGCATATTTGAGATAGCGCAGTCACGGGAAACAAAAGAAGTGGCGCCGTTAAAGGATGTCCTTATAAGGAATAT
>CAYRZK010000108.1:0-4533 GCA_964428785.1 uncultured Oscillospiraceae bacterium
TACTCTTACAGCTTGTTCGGCGATCTGCGACACAGCAGTAGGCTCCATAATCTGCATCCCCTGAAAATATCCTCTGTATACCGACATTACAGGTACGAAAAGCAGAGCCGGCGCTATCGCTTTCATTGCCGAAGCTGCTCCCTTATTACCTATAATATCGCATATGGCATCCGCACCGAAAAATACTGCCAAAAACGATGCTATACCAAGTATTGACATGAAGATAAAGGAAAGCTTAAAAACACGGTGCGCCTCCTTATATCTCCCGTTTGCAATCCTTTCAGATACCATTTTGGATATTGCTGCCGGTGCTCCGTTTGTGGAAAATACCAGCAGAAAAACATAAATCGTATATGCCGCACTATAATATGCCATACCGTCCGTGCCTATGATGTTGCCCAGCGGTATTCTGAATACCGCACCGAGAACCTGTGTTATAAGACCTGCTATTCCAAGCACCGCCGCCCCTTTTAAAAATGATTTTTTATTCATAATCCTCCCCTGAAATAAATAATATTTTCAATATTTTCAAGTCATCATTGACTAAATATCTTTTTTGTAGTATATCACAAAAGAGTGCGATTGTGTTATACTGTATGTGTAATTTTACATTTAGGAGAACTATAATCATGCACAATTTTTCAAAACCGACAATGCTGATGATCCTTGACGGCTTCGGCATAAGTGAAAATACAGAAGGCAATGCTATTCTGCTTGCCGATACACCAAACCTTGACAAGATTTTCAAAACATATCCGAATGTTCAGCTTGCCGCCAGCGGGCTTGCCGTAGGGCTTCCTGACGGACAGATGGGAAATTCAGAGGTAGGTCATCTCAATATCGGTGCAGGTCGTATCGTATATCAGGAGCTGACGCGCATAACAAAAGAAATCTCAGACGGGCTTTTTTTTGAAAATACAGCGCTTAAATCAGCTATGCGCTGCGCTGCCGAAAACGGCAAAGCACTCCATATACTCGGTCTTTTATCGGACGGCGGTGTTCACAGCCACATCACTCATCTTTTTGCTCTCATCGAAATGGCAAAAAAGAACAATGTACAAAATGTCTATATTCATACATTTTTAGACGGACGAGATGTGCCGCCTTGCTGTGCCAAGGAATATATTGCATCACTTGAAGAATATATGCACAAGACCGGAACAGGCAAAATCGCAACAGTATCGGGCAGATATTATGCTATGGATCGTGACAAACGCTGGGAAAGAATTGCGCTCGCATATGATGCCATGACTCTTGGTATCGGTGAATATGCTGCTTCTGCCGAGGAGGCTGTTGACAATGCCTATAGCAGAGGTGAAAGTGATGAATTTGTACTTCCTACAGTAATAAGCGATAATTTTTCACCTATTACGGATGGTGACTCCGTTATAATGTTCAATTTCAGACCCGACAGAGCGAGAGAGATCACTCGTGCGCTTGTTGCCGGCAGCTTTGACGGCTTCGACAGAAAAAAGAAGCCTGAAAATATTTCTTATGTATGCATGACTCAATATGATGCAGAAATGCCGAATGTCACTATAGCTTTCCCACCGGAAACTCTTACAGATACACTCGGTGAATACATCGCTTCTCTCGATTTGAAACAGCTCAGAATCGCCGAAACGGAAAAATATGCACATGTTACATTTTTCTTCAACGGCGGCATTGAAGCTCCGAACAAAAACGAAGAGCGCATACTTATACCGTCTCCCAAGGTCGCAACATACGATATGCAGCCCGAAATGAGCGCTCATGAAGTGACTGAAGCTGTGATTAATGAAATTTCCAAAAATGCATTTGATGTAATCATTCTTAATTTTGCAAATGCCGATATGGTAGGACATACAGGCGATCTTAACGCAGCTGCCGCAGCTGTTTCCGCTGTAGATACATGTGTCGGTAAAATTACCGAAGCTGTTTTGGCATGCGGCGGTCAGATACTGCTTACGGCAGACCACGGCAATGCAGATTATATGCTTGATAACGACGGAAATGTGGTTACGGCACATTCTACAAACCCTGTGCCGCTTGTACATATCGCAGAAGCACCTTCCAAGCTCAGAAACAGCGGCAAGCTTGCAGATATTGCTCCTACGCTCCTCACTCTCATGGGACTTCCGATTCCGTCAAAAATGACGGGAACAAGCCTCGTTATTGACTGATTTTATACTCAAACGGCATTCCCGGCATAAAGTTGCCATCTCTGTCAGCATATGCCGATACCGTATTTTCATCGTACTGACCGGCATCCTGTATTATCAGGGTGCCGAATCTTCTGCGCATCCTCTCCGCTGTATTTTCGTCGTATTCACGACTTTCAAATATATAATAATCGTTATATTTTTCGCCCGTTCGGACGCCGCCTATTTCTCTCAATATCTGATAAAACTCACTTAAGTACACTCCGGATGCCTCAAGCCTTGACATGCTTGTAATATATAAATATCTTACCTGACAATCATCATTTTTTTCGATTTCGTCGAGTATTATCTTGACGGTTTGCTGCTGTACAGCTGCTCTATGCAAATCTTCCGCTCCGTTCACCTGAATATCATACAGCCTGATGCCGAGCGCAAGCATAATAATAAATATAACATTCCGAAATATTTTGAGTCTTTTTCTTCGCATAAAAAAACCTCCCGTAAAGATTATTTCCTCACAGAAGGTTTATATTCTTTTCTTTATTTTAAATCTCGTGCATAAAAAGTCCGCTTCCGAGCTTAGGCTCAAACCAGGTAGACTTCGGCGGCATTCTCAGCCCCGCATCCGCAACCTCTATAAGCTTTGAAATATGTACCGGATATGCTGCGAAAGCAAGCTTCGCATCGAGCGTGCATCTTCTTTCAAGCTCTGCAAGCCCTTTGATACCACCGACAAAATCAATACGCTTGTCCGATCTCGGATCCTCTATACCGAGTATAGGCTTTAAAACATTATCTTGAAGTATCGAAACATCTATAGCGCCTGTGATATCATCCGGAATGATTTCGGGCTTAGCAGTAAGCTTGTACCATTTACCGCCGAGAAACATTGAAAAAATATGCTCTGCCTCAGGCTCATAAGCAGCCTCTCCCTTTTCCTCAAGCTCAAAGCCGGATTCGCACAGCTTGTCGAGAAGCTCTTCCTTAGAATATCCGTTGAGGCTTCTGACAACTCTGTTATATGCAAAAATTTTAAGATCCTCATCCGGGAAAACAACAGCCATAAAATAGTTGAATTCCTCAGTTCCGTCAAATTCTCTGTTTCTGCCTCGCCTTTTAAGTCCTACCTTAAATGCCGACGCACTTCTGTGGTGTCCGTCTGCGATATACAACTCCGGCATTTCCGCAAAAATCCCTTCGAGCGCTGTCACTGTGTCGTCACAATCTATTTTCCATAAAATATGCTCTACCTCGAACCTGTCCACAAAATCGTACTCAGGTTCATGCGACGATGCCCATCCCTCGATGAGCGTCCTTACTTTAAGGTTTTCCTTATATGCCAAAAATACAGGTTCGGTGTTGGCATTGCATACATCGAAATGATGAATTCTGTCAAGCTCTTTTTCTATTCTCGTATCTTCATGCTCTTTAATAACACCATTCTGATAATCATCTATCGAAACACATCCTACCACACCCGTCTGTGTTCTGCCCCCTGCAATCTGTCTGTAAATATACAGCATAGGCTTTTCATCACGAATAAATATTCCTTTTTCGGTAAATTCATGAATATTTTCATTGGCTTTCTTATAAACTGCCTCCGCATAAACATCCTCTACCTCAGGCAGATCGATCTCCGACCTGCATATATGAAGAAAGCTGTAAGGATTGCCCTCCGCCATCTTTGTAGCTTCCTGTCTGTTCATTACATCATATGGCAAAGAAATTACATTTGCAGCGTATTTTTTGTCCGGTCTTAATGCTCTGAATGCTCGCAATACTGCCATTCTATTTTTGTACCTCCTTAAGAATAAAATCTATGACCTCATCGATGCTCATGCCTGTTGTATCAAGAAGTATCGCATCTTCCGCCTTTTTTAACGGGCTCACTTTCCTGTGTGAATCGTTATAATCTCGCTTTTCAATATCTTCAAGAACCTTTTCAAAGGTAACATTTTCACCTTTTTCTATAAGCTCCTTGTATCTTCTCTCCGCTCTTTCCTCGGCAGATGCCGTCATAAAGAACTTAAACTCGGCATCGGGCATCACAACGCCTGCGATATCACGCCCATCCATAATAACGGATTTGCTTTCTGCCATTTTCTTTTGAAGGCTTACAAGCTTACTCCGCACGATACCTATCGCCGAAACGGCGCTCGCCAGCTTGGAGATTTCCGGCGTTCGTATTTTATCATTTACTATTTCGCCGTCAAGATAAATACATCCCTCCGAAAAATCTATTTCCGTATTTTCCAAGAGCGATTCAAGCTCAGGTGACTCTTTGGCATCCACTCCGCTCATTTTGAGCTTATATCCGAGTGCTCGATACATCGCACCTGTATCTATATAATCTATATTCAACTTTTCGGCTGCCGCTTTGGCAATAGTACTC
>CAYRZK010000109.1:0-4510 GCA_964428785.1 uncultured Oscillospiraceae bacterium
ACCGTATTCGTCTATGATTTCCGGATATGCATACACCGGATCGGCATCCGCAAGTGTAAGTGCATTAAATACAGATTTATGGCTGTTTCTCGCCATGATCAGCTTTTTCCCTTTGGGTACTGTCGCCAAAATCGACGCTATGATACCGCCCGATGTTCCGTTCACAAGCAGATATGACTTTTTTACACCATAAAGCTCGGCATACATATCCATGCTTTCTTTAATTATACCATCAGCCTGAAACTTATTGTCTGCGCCTACGATTTCCGTGATGTCGCCATCAACCAGCATGTCCAAAAAATCCCCGCAGCCGTATTTTCTGAAAAATGCAGCTCCCTTATGCCCCGGCATATGCAGCCTTACCGGTTTAAGCTCCGCATAATCTTTTAAATATTCAACAATTCCTTTTTTCATTTAAATCTACCGCATATAAATTACGAGGGCGCAAGCAGGAATCGCCCCGCATATGCCCTCGTTTTTAATACCTTTTATTTTGTGATTACATCGCAGCCCATGAAAGGTCTTAATGCTTCCGGAACTGTAACACTTCCGTCTGCATTCTTATAATTTTCAAGAATAGCTGCCACTGTTCTTCCTACTGCAAGCCCTGAGCCGTTGAGCGTGTGTACAAATTCAGGCTTACCCTTTTCCTCAGGTCTGAATCTGATATTCGCTCTTCTTGCCTGATAGCTTTCAAAGTTACTGCATGATGATATTTCAACATATCTTCCGTAGCTCGGCATCCATACTTCGATATCATATGTCATAGCCGATGAGAAGCCGAGATCGCCTGTCGAAAGTCTTACCACTCTGTACGGAAGTCCGAGTATCTGAAGCACCTCTTCTGCTGCCGCTGTGAGGCTTTCGAGCTCATCATATGATGTTTCAGGCTTTACAAACTTTACAAGTTCTACCTTGTTGAACTGATGCTGTCTTATAAGTCCTCTTGTATCTCTGCCTGCCGAGCCTGCCTCTGCTCTAAAGCAAGGTGTATATGCAGTATAGTAAATAGGAAGCTCTGCACCGTCTATTATTTCATTTGAAAGAAGATTTGTTACAGGAACTTCTGCTGTAGGTACGAGGAAGAAGTCTTTCTGAGGGATATAGAACATATCCTCCTCAAATTTCGGAAGCTGTCCTGTCCCTGTCATTGCCGCTCTGTTTACCATAAACGGCGGAAGTATCTCCGTGAAGCCGTGCTCTGTTGTGTGCAGGTTGAGCATGAAATTGATTACGGCACGCTCAAGCTTTGCACCCATTCCCTTATAAACTGTAAATCTTGCACCAGAGATCTTTGCAGCTCTTTCAAAATCAAGGATACCGAGGTCTGTTCCTACATCCCAATGCGCCTTGTTTTCAAAATCAAATTCTCTTGGAGTTCCCCATTTTCTCATCTCAACATTATCCGAGTCATCTTCACCGGTCTGTACCTGAGGATTAGGAGTATTCGGAACATTGAGGAGTGCATCTCTGAGACCTGCTTCAGCTTCGCTGAGCTGTCCGTCAAGTTCCTTAATCTTATCCGAAAGCTCTTTCATTTCAGCCATAAGCGCTGTAGTGTCCTTGCCTTCTTTTTTCATAGCCGGTATCTGCTTTGAAGCCTGATTTTGCTGATTTTTAAGAATCTCAACTGCGGCAAGAATTTCTCTTCTTTTTTCATCGAAAAGCTTTACATTCTCGATCCCGAAATCGCCCTTAAGTCTTCTCTCAACCGCTGCTTTAACACCGTCATAATCTTCTCTTATTCTCTTGATATCTAACATTTCACTACTCTCCAATCACTAAATAAGATTTTTCCTGTAAGTTATGTAAAGATCTGCAAGCTCGTCTATCTTGCTTTGCATTTCTATCTGTAAATCAGAAGCCTCATTATATCGGCCCTCGTCAAGCGCTTCTCGCACCTTTGTAAACAGACATTTTGTTGTAACGCTGTCCTTTGCAAGCTGCTTTTTCATCCTGTCAATCTTAATCCATCTTTCAAGGTCAAGGTCTGAGCAGTCTTTTTCATCATGAGCCTTTTGACATTCTCTTACTATATCCATATTATTCGGGATAATTCTGTCATGAAGCTCTGTCGCCCACTGCATCACGGTCGCTTCTTTGTATGAATCGAGTGTCTTACCGTTCATAACATCATCAATCTTGAACACCTTAAGCTTTTCCGGATATTTATCAAATGCGCTGATGTTCTCCCATACGGTCTTCGGAGCTTGACCGAAAAGCTTGTCACGCTCCTCCGATGTATATTCCTCAAACACCTCTCTTTCACTTCGGTATTCTCTGTCTTTTTCAAGATAGAAATCGTCAGTGCCGAATTCCTTGGAAAGTGATGCCAAAAGCTCTGTCGGAGTTTTCTTGGCTTCAAGACAGGCTTTAATTCCGTCAAGCATTGCAAGATAACATGCTGCGATTACAAGATATGTATTGCTTTTCGGGTTCGGCGCTCTGAGCTCAAAGCGTGTTGCAAGAGGATTGCCGCTTTCACGCACCAGTCCAATAAGTACCGTTCTGTTTCTCGACGGCTTTTCTACGGTATGCCCTATCGAGGTTACTATACACACAGGTGCCTCGAAACCGGGTTTAAGTCTGTTCAAGCTGTCATTTGAAGCGCTCACAAAAGGATTTATTACTTCATAATTTTTCAGTATTCCGAAAAGCGCTCCGAAGCCTATAGGATTCATAAATTCCGATTCATCCCCTGCAAAGAGATTGATTCTTTTGCCGTTTTTCAGCTTGGCTGCCACTCCGAGGTGTGTATGCTCGCCGGAACCTGCAACACCTGTCATAGGCTTTGCCATAAATGTTACATCGAGACCATGCGCACGGAATGTATCCTTTACGACATATTTTACCATATTTTCGTTATCGGCAGCTTGAAGCGCTTCTGCATATTTCCAGTCGATTTCAAGCTGTTCCATGATATGGTCGTAATGCCCCGAATGTCCCATCTTCGCTTTTACGCCGCCTACCTCCTTATGCCCCATTTCAGGCTGAACACCGTATTCTTCAAGTATCAGCAGCGATTTTTCGAGAGCTGTTCTCACAGGGCCTATCGTGCGCTTCCAATACTGTTCCTTGAGTGACTGAGCCGTGGAGAGCTGTTCCCTGTCAGCCTTGTCATCCGGTGTCTTTACCCAAAATTCAAGCTCTGTAGCCGCCGTAAGGCTGATTTCTTCGATTTCATCCGTACTGTTTATCGGGAGATAATCGAAAATATACGGGTTGCTGTCAAGAATACCGCACAGCTCCGCTTTAAAGTTTTTCACGGCATCACGCAGTATAACTCTCGAACCCACCTCCGCAGTATCATTATGCAGGAGAAATGACGGGATACGGAGCGTTCCTATCGGAAGCCCCGTGTCCATATCAATATGAGTATAGTTGTAATCTACATACCAGTGAACCGATGTATCGGGTATGATATCGACCTTTGCATTGTTAAGATCCGCAATCTTCGGCAGCACTACCGAGCTTCCGTCAGTCTGCACACCGCTTTTCAGGAGTTTTTCCATATCCTCCGTAAAAACATATACGGGGATCTTCTCGTCCGTATCATGCCCGCCTATATCAATACCGACAAGCGACACAAACTTAACCTCTGGATGTTCTTTAAGAATTCTTCTTATAGTATCCGGTTCATGCATGTCTTCCGGTATTATATGCAGCATTTTGTTAAAATCAAAATCCAGCATCTTCACTTTCCTCGTTTCATTTATTCTGTCACAAGCCTGCGCATTATTCTGCAAGCATATTCAAATAGCTTTCGAGCTGTTCAAGGTATTCACCGTATTTTGCCCAATTGCCGCTCTGCATTGCTGCTTCTGCATTATTAAATGCTTCATTTGCAAGCTTTATCAATTCTGTATCGCTGAGATCCGTTGTATCGTCAGCTCCCGGAGTTACTGTTCCGGTCTGCCCCGCATTAGTGCCGTCACTTACTCCGAAAAGTGATGCAAGTGCCGCCTCAAGCGTTTCTTCATAAGCAATCTTGTCATTGTATGCAACGATTACTCTCTTCACTTCAGGGAGTGAAGAATTTGTAGCTTCAAGGTAAACAGGTTCTACATAAATAAGCGAATCCTCGATAGGGATAACGAAAAGATTACCTCTTGTATATGTTGAGCCGGATGAGTTCCAAAGTGAAAATTCCTTAGAGATTTCCGTATTCTGGTCTATCTGCGCTTCTATCTGCATCGGTCCATATACCACCTTACTCTTAGGGAGCTGATAAAGTACAAGCTCACCATAATTTTCACCGTCGTTCCTTGCTACGAGAAGTCCTGTCATATTGTCCTTATCTCTCGGTGTGTACGGAATAGTATTTACAAATTCTTCCGTCTCTTCGCCAGGAAGCTTCATAATGTAATAGTTCGGAATCATCACCTGTTCATCAATGCCGTATATTTCGCTTGAAATATCCCAGATATCTTCGCCCTGATAGAATACGCTTACATCCTCCATGTGGTAACGAGCATAAATCTGTGCCTGTATCTGGAAGAGCGTATTAGGA
>CAYRZK010000110.1:0-4434 GCA_964428785.1 uncultured Oscillospiraceae bacterium
GCCCCAGCATATTCCTGCAATCACAGTAATTAAAATTCCTTTTGCTCTATCATTCATTACTTTTCCAAACTCTGCCTTTCTCACAATCTTAAAGCTCAAGCGCATACATCAGCATTGCCGTTGCCGCCGGACCCGCCGTCTCTGTTCTCAAGATCGTCTTACCGAGACTTACAGACACAGCCCCCGCATCTACAAGCGCCCTTGCCTCTGTCTCCGCAATTCCGCCCTCCGGACCTATAATTACAGCGACCGTCTTTGGCTTTACATCGAGCGATTCGATATATGACTTTATCGTTGCACCCTCTTCATTTTCATATGCCAGTAAAACAATATCATACTTAACAGCGCCATTAATTAAATCCGATACCAAATCCTTGAGCTTGATATCAGGTAAAATTTCAGGAATAATACCTCTTTTGCACTGTTTTACAGCTTCATCGGAAATTTTTTGCCACCTTTCGATTTTTTTGTCAAATTTCCCTTTGTCTATTACAACTGTGCGTTCACTCCAAAAAGGAACTATTTCATAAATACCGAGCTCCACACTTTTTTGTATTATGCTCTCCATTTTTCCGGATTTCGGTATTCCCTGATAAAGCGTAATCAGCGTATTCGGCTCACGCTCAAATTTCTTCTTTGATAAGATCTTCGCAGCGATTTCATCCTGCTCCATTGAAAATATTTCACATTCATATTCCCATTCGGTCTTATCTGATACATCTACCCTTGCACCCTCCGCAAGCCGCATTACCCTTGTTATATGATGAATATCTCCCTTGTCGGTAATTTTTACAAAATTATCATCTATCATTTCCGGATTTACAAATATGCGCATATACGCTCCCTTCGCTCATTCAATTCTGTTTTATCCAACCTATGCAATCATTTCCTTGGGCGAGCCGCAATCGCACACCATTCGCCTTTTACAAGCGTTTCGATTATTTCAAAGCCACTTTCTTCGATAACTGCACCCACTTCATCGGCAAGCACAGCCAAAATACCCGACGAAATATATATGCCATCCTCTTTAAGATGTGCCGGCACACTCGGTGAGAGCATTTTCACAAGATCCGCCATAAGATTAGCCGCCACTATATCCGCTTTATAATCCACTCCCTTTGTCAGATCTCCGTAAATAACCCTTATCTTATCCTCCAGCTTATTGAGCTTAACATTTTCGTTGCCTATTTCCACTGCTACAGGATCTATCTCTATGCCAAGCACATCTCCTGCTCCGAGAAGCCCCGCCGCAATCGCAAGGATACCTGAGCCGCAGCCAACATCAAGAAGCGAATCCCCCTCTTTAATGTACTTTTCAATAAGCTCAAGGCAAAGACTCGTTGTTTCGTGCGTTCCGGTTCCAAATGCCATACCGGGATCGATTTCGATAACAAGCTCTCCGTTTTGTGCTTCATATTCTTCCCATGTCGGCTTTACCACGAGCTTGTTTGTGACCTTTGTAGGTTTGAAATATTCTTTCCACTTATCCTTCCAATCATCATCGCAAACAACATTCATGACAATCTCCGCCGTAGGAAGCATTTCTTTTACTTTAGCAAGAATTCCTTCGATGCTGTCTTTAAATTCGGACTCATCATCTATGTACAGCATCACGGAAGGTCTTGCATTTTCAAGCTCCAGCACGGATTCATCCACATAATCCCAATCGTACGAATTTTTCTTTTCAAGAAGCTCGCATATATCCCTCGGATCGTTTATAACGGAATCATAAATACTGTTTGCAATAAGCACTGCCTCCGCAATTTCCAGCTCCTCCGGTCTTTGCGTATATATTATCCACTCGTTATAATTCATTTTTTCATCTCCTTATATCTTAAACAATGTAGTGCACAGTCAAGCTTCTCATAGCTTACCGTCAGCTCTGTCTATAAAAGCGCCCTCACATCGGCAAGCACCTTAACTATATCGCCTTCAATGCAAATAGACCTGCTCTCTATCTCCTTATGTGTGAACGCTTCACCGCAATTTACACATGCATATACAGCCTTTTCGTTTGCATTTGTCATACGCCAAAACGGTATTTTGATAATCCCCGGTGTGTTCCATCCTATGCCAAGATCAAGATAAAGCACATGCTTATCTTGGCATTTATTTAAAAATCGTTCGTAACGCTCGGCAGCCGCATACCAGCCATCATCCTGAACAAATCTGTCATCATCCCTAAGATTAGTCCTCATAGCTCCTCCGCAAACAGGACATTTCGGTATCAAGCTTGATGGTATCTTAAAATCGTAAGTCGCTTTAAGCATTTCTTCGACTTGTTTTTCGTTATCATAATTCACAGCGTTGCATGGCTTCGCACACTGCCAGAGTCCGTAATCACCCTGCGTATAAAACAGCCTTTCCTTATCAAATCCGGCTTTTTGAAAAAGATGATCTACATTGGTCGTAATTACAAAATAGTCTTTGTCCTTTACAAGCTCCAGTAAATCATAATGATTTTGCCCCGGACTGCAATCATATCTATTTACCTTTGCCATTCGTGCCCACCAAGCCCAGTATTCTTCTTCGGTCTCAAAAGGATAAAAGCTACCGCTGTACATATCCTCAATGCCGTATTTTTCTCCGTAGTCACCGAAATATTTATCAAACCGCTCACCGCTGTATACAAGACCTGCCGCCGCTGACATACCTGCGCCGGCTCCTATTACAACAGCCTCAGCTGTCTTAAATTCATTTTTCAGCTGCTCAATCAATTTTGAGTAATTCTTCGTAGATTCTGCGATCGTTATCCATGAAAACATTAAAAATCACCTTTATATTACTTTTTTTGTTTATTTTATATTCTTTTACAGTATCAATGGCAATTTCGGCCGCACGATGCTTCGGAAAACGAAATTCTCCCGTTGAAATGCAACAAAATGCGATACTTTCAAGATTATTTTCATCAGCAATGGCAAGACACGAAGCATAGCACGAGCGCAAAAGCTCTTCATCCTCTGTTTTCAGTGCTCCGTGTATAATAGGTCCTACGGTATGAATCACATGCCTGCATGGAAGATTGTATGCTCCTGTGATTTTTGCCGTTCCCGTAGGCTCCGCATATCCCTGTTTTCTCATTATTTCCGCACATTCATTCCTCAGCTGCACTCCTGCAAATGTATGTATGGCATTATCTATACACTTATGATTCGGCACATAGCATCCTGTCATTCCGCTGTTTGCGGCATTGACTATCGCATCACATTTCAAGGTCGTAATATCGCCTTGCCAAAGATAAATATCATTAATCCATTCCTCCTTCACTTCGGAATAATTTGACGCCGGTATAAGCTCTTTAATGTCCTTAATTCCTCTCGATTCGTTTTCCGCTTTAAGATACTCATCCTGAATTTTAAGAAATGCTTCAGTCGCTTTACCGGACGCTCTCACATTGAAAAGCGCTCTCAAAAGATATTTCTGCTCATCTTCGCTATCCGGAATTTCAATACTGTCGTAATGCTGCTCCGCAATAAGCTCTTTTATTAAATATAATCTTTTCTCTCCGTGTGTCATCATTTCAGCCTTGCTCCCATTTCGATATGTCAAATATTTGTATCCAACATTGCTATTATAAAGGTTCAAGACCTTTTCGTAAACAAAAAAGACGGAAATCCATCATGAATTTCCGCCGCATTTTTGTATAAATACACAAGCTACCGCCAATCTTGCAGCCTGATTACGCAGTCATACTATAATCCAAGCTCCTTTGCATACTCCGCATATTCGTCAAACCATTTGTCGATCTGTCCTTCAGCAATAAGCTCAGCAATACATTCATTTACAATTTCTTCAAGGCTGTCAGTTCCCTCAAGCGGCATTGCAACAACTATACTGCTAAGGCGAGGATCCACTTCAAACGAATAGTTCGAAACTATGAGCCCACCGTTGGCTTCTATATACAGCTCTGCGGTGCTCTTGTCTGTAATGCATACATCTGCCATACCCTCCGCTACTGCAATATATGCATCATTCATCGTCGTCAGCAGCCTATACTCCTTTGCTTCCGGCACATATTCATTCATAATGAACTCCTGAATGGTTCCGCTCTGTGTGATGACAACGGCATCTTTCAAATCTTCAACAGTTTTATATTTATCCGCATCTTCCGCTCTTACGATCCATCCGTAGCCGCCTGCCTCAGCACCTCCGAAATAATATCCATCGGACAGGTTCATGGATTTTTCTCTTTCCGGTGAATATGCTATCGCCGAAATCGCCATATCGTACCTACCATCTGTAATGCCTATTAAAAGCGCTGAGAATTCAAGAGGTACTATTTTTAAATCCACACCGATCTTATCCGCAATATAATATGCCAGCTCCATATCTGCGCCTACATATTTGGCATCTCCATCAAGATTGGGATCTATAAATCCGGCAGGTGCCGAATACGGCTCGGTAGCAAATTCAATATATCCTTTTTCCTTAATC
>CAYRZK010000111.1:0-4392 GCA_964428785.1 uncultured Oscillospiraceae bacterium
GAATACTGCTGTTATAAACTTAGCGCTTCCGTCAGGCTCGTCTCCGCCCGAAAAACCGCCCGGCAGCATGATTATCTGGCTTTCTCTTATTTTCTTTTCCATTTCCGCAATGGACTCTACGAGCGCATGCTCAGTCATATTTCTTATAATATGAATATCCGCAATCGCTCCCACACCCTCAAAAGTAACCTTTGAATCCATTTCGCAGTTCGTTCCCGGGAATGTCGGAATAAGCACTCTTGGCTTTGCTGTCTTAACAGCCGGCGCAATATTGAGTCTTGAATGATATGAAATCTTCGGTACGATTATTTCTGCATCCTTTTCACTTCCGGCAGGCTTTGTTGGGAAAATGCCCTCAAGCGGCTCACACCAGTCTCTTATCACCTGCTTAACGCCAAGTGCAATATTGGCACTCTTAATTTCCATCATGCCCTTATCCGTTGTTCTTCCGATAATCTTATAATTTGTATCCGTAAAGATATCTCTTACATCCTCTTCACCCGGAATTTCAAGAATAAGACCGCCGTAATCGGCTCTTGTCAGCTCTTCGTCAGTAATATCGTCAATCACAAAGCCTATTCCGTTTCCTGCTGCCATTTTTACAAGAGAAATGAATATACCTCCCTTGCCTATAATATTTGCCGCAAGAATGTTCTTTTCATTCACAAGGCGTCTTACACGCTTCATGTTGAATATATACTGCTCAAAATCTATGATTTGATTTTCGTCTCTTCCCGGTGTGAGATATACGATAATACTGTCTTCTTTTTTAAACTCAGGCGACATTACCGTTTCGGCATTGGCTGTTCCCACTGCAAATGAGATAAGAGTAGGCGGAACACTGATATCCATGAATGTTCCCGACATACTGTCCTTACCTCCGATAGCCGGAATACCGAGCTTTCTCTGCGCCGTAAGCGCTCCGAGGAGTGCCTGGAACGGCTTGCCCCAAACATCAGGCGTAGTCATTTTTTCAAAATATTCCTGGAAAGTAAGTCTTACCTTTGAAATATCTCCGCCCATAGCTGCGATCTTTGTAACCGAGTCAACTACCGCATAAAGTGCTCCATGATATGGGCTCACCTTGGAAACCGACGGATCAAACCCCCAGCTCATAAGTGTTGCCGTCTGAGATTCCTTACCCGAAATAACAGGAAGCTTGGCTGCCATACCACATGCAGGTGTCAGCTGATTCTTACCGCCAAGAGGCATCAGAACAGTATTTGCTCCGATCGTCGAATCGAAGCGATCGATAAGTCCTTTCTGGCTACAGCAGTTAATATCTGTAATAAGATCTGTAAGCTTGCTGTATTTTGCGTCGAAAATAGTATCAAGCGCAGCTGCACTTTTCACAACGACCTTTGTTTCCTGCTGTACGCCGTTCGTATTCAAGAAATCTCTTGAAAGGTCAAGAATTTTCTGTCCCTTAAATGTCATTCTGAAACGACCTGTATCCGTAACCCTTGCCACTGCTGTAGCTTCGAGGTTTTCTTCTGCCGAATAAGCAATAAACTTTTCAACATCCTCTGCGGCAACCACTACTGCCATTCTCTCCTGAGATTCGGAAATAGCAAGCTCTGTCCCATCAAGTCCTTCATACTTCTTAGGAACGAGATCAAGCTCGACATCAAGGCTGTCTGCAAGCTCTCCTATAGCGACCGAAACACCGCCGGCTCCGAAATCGTTACATCTCTTGATGAGCGTCGATACTTCCTTACGTCTGAACATTCTCTGAATGTTTCTTTCTGTTAAAGGATTACCTTTCTGAACCTCAGAGCCGCATGTTGTAATCGATTCTTCTGTATGCTCCTTTGATGAGCCTGTTGCGCCTCCGCAGCCGTCACGACCTGTTCTGCCGCCGAGAAGAATGATAACATCTGTAGGCTTCGGAGCTTCTCGTCTGATATTTTCTGCCGGAGCTGCTCCTATTACTGCGCCGACTTCCATTCTCTTTGCAACATAGCCCGGATCATATATTTCCGACACCTGACCTGTCGCAAGACCTATCTGATTTCCGTATGAGCTGTAGCCTGCCGCTGCTTCTTTAGTGATCTTTCTCTGCGGCAGCTTACCTACAAGCGTCTCATTTATCGGTGTTCTCGGATCTGCCGAGCCTGTTACTCGCATCGCCTGATAAACATATACTCTTCCTGAAAGCGGGTCTCTGATTGCGCCTCCGAGACATGTTGCTGCTCCTCCGAAAGGCTCAATTTCAGTAGGATGATTATGTGTTTCATTCTTGAACATAACGATCCAGTCTTCTTCTTCGCCGTCAACCATTGCCTTTACTTTAATGCTGCATGCATTGATTTCATCAGATTCATCAAGGTCATCAGCCATGCCCTTTTTCTTAATATATTTAGCGCCTATTGTTGCAAGATCCATGAGGCAGATCTCTTTTTCGCTGAGTCTTTCGGCATATACCTCTTCACGCATCTTCAAATATTCTTCAAAAGCTTCTTTTACGATAGCTTCGCTCACGCCGTTTTCAAAAGCAACATCCGTAATTTTTGTCTGGAATGTTGTATGTCTGCAATGATCCGACCAATATGTATCTATAACCTTGAGCTCTGTGATGGTCGGATTTCTCTTTTCATCTTTTTTAAAATAGTTCTGAACAAACTTAATGTCCTCGCTGCTCATGGCAAATCCCATATCTTTCCTGTAGCTTTCGAGTTCTTCAGGCGTCCGGTCGATAAAATCACAGACAGTCTCCACTTCGCCCGGAAGTTCAAGTACCATCGCAAGCGTTTCCGGCTTTTCAAGCGCTGATTCTCTCGAATCGACAGGATTTATAAGATATTCCTTGATCGCTTTAAGCTCGGCTTCCGTCACATCTCCGTCAATAGCGATAACTCTTGCAAATTTTACCGTTGCTTCTGCCGACGGATCTATAAGCTTGATACACTGTGCCGCTGAGTCTGCTCGCTGGTCATACTGCCCCGGCAGATACTCTGTCGCAAAAAAAGCAGATACCGGTCCGTCTGGCAGTGCTTCATCGCACACTACATCTACGGCCGGTTCGGAAAATACAGTCATTCTTGCCTTGTCGTAAGTCTCATCGGTAATACCCTCAATATCATATCTGTTAATTACTCGCACACCTTTAATTCCTGATATATGCAAATTCTCTTTAATATCATTAAAAATTCCGGCTGCTTCTACATTGAATCCATCCTTTTTTTCTACATATATGCGTCTTACCATCTTTTCTTCTCCCTTTCAGAACATTTAATAGTGCTCAAACCGGTATTGTTCGTATTTTTTGGTATAAACAACCATTCACACACTCATAATACCACAAAGTTCGCATTTGGACAAGTAAATGCGAACTTTATTTCAAATTTTTTCGGCTACTATACGAATTTTTCCGTACATTTCATCATATATCATCCGTGTTTTTCGGATTATTAATTCTATACACGACTTATAAGTACGAAATCTATTTCATGAGTCTCCATATTTACATTTTTTACTCTTACCAGTACAGGCTCTCCAAGTCGATAAATATTGCCTGTTCTGCGCCCGACCACTCTGTATTTTTCCCGTTCGCAGTCGTAAAAATCGTCATTCATCCATTCAAGCCTCACCATGCCTTCAACAGTATTCGGCAGCTCGACATAAATACCATAATTCGATAGTCCGCTTATGACACCTTCGAACTTTTCTCCTATATGCTTCGCCATATATTCGGCTTTTTTCAGCTTTTCCGTTTCTCTTTCAAGCTCCGCCGCTTTGCGTTCATTGAGCGATGACAGCTCTGCTGCTTCATGCGCTTTTCTCTCAAGCACAGCTATTCGTGCTTCGTCAGGAAAGCCCACAAGCGTTTCCTTGATTATCCTGTGAATTATTAAATCCGGATATCTTCTTATCGGCGATGTAAAATGGCAATAATACTTTAGTGCCAATCCGTAATGCCCAAGGCACTCCGTTTCATATGCTGCCTTTTTCATGCTTCTCAGCATTACACCGTTTATAATATTTTCATGCTGCGTGCCCTTAATATTCCTGTGAATATCTGCAAGAAGCTTTGGATGTACATTATCTGCATTTATTCCCAAATTTATGTCAAAGCTCCTTAAAAACGCTTTTAATTCTTCCATTTTATCGGCAGCAGGTTTTTCATGCACTCTATACACAAACGGCAGCTCCATAAACGCAAAATGCTTTGCCACCGTTTCGTTTGCAAGCAGCATAAATTCTTCGATTAGCTTATTCGCACTGCGTCTTTCCGCTATATCTACAGAGAGTGCTATGCCGTTCCCGTCAAGCTGTATCTGCGCCTCATCTATATCAAAATCAAGACTTCCACGCTTCTTCCTATTTTTCCTTAATATTCCTGCAAACTTTGCCATAAGCATTATATCTTCGTAGATATCATAATATTTTCTC
>CAYRZK010000112.1:0-4369 GCA_964428785.1 uncultured Oscillospiraceae bacterium
TAATTATGTATCCAGTCAAAATATTTATATGTGTTGACAATATGATTTTTGTAATTTTTTACCTTTCGCAAGCTCTAAAATACGAAGTCACCGTTCTCATTGAATAACACAGAAAAACCAAAGTCCCAAATACTAAAACAGGAGACCGGACGATTAAGCCTGATCTCCATATTTTTTGAGAGTTTTTCTTGAGAACACAGTCCCCAAGAATTTTGGGAATATCCATGGTCAGCCCCTAAAGCCAGCCCCTAAAATACTTTGGAGAAACCCCAAACTATTTTGGATACCCCCCAGGTTGTTGTGCTCTCTTCATAAATTTGCTTGTACTTACTCGCCCAGCAGACGATACAGTATGGTCACAATCTGTGCTCCCGTGCATGGTTCCTGCAGCATTAGCTTGCCTTCATACCCCTGCATGATTTCTGCGCCGACAGCCCACTCCATGGCATCTACAGCGTACTCGCTGATATCGAGTATATCGTTATAGCTGAGAATGTTGGCGGTATTCGCCGCCAGTGCCTCCGTTAGCAGCAGCGTCAGGCGCAGCGCCAGCGCAAGCAGGATGCTTCATATTATGCGTTTTTTCATGTTTCTTTTCTCCTTGTCTTGAGAAAATTTCTCCCGTGCCTGACTGCGGTGAACAGGTGCGCAATCACTTATCAGGTTCAATTCCCTCATCTTCTCTTGCAGGAGATCCTTTGTATCCATTATACTTTGTAGTATAAATCATCCCTTGAGGAACAAGTCAATAAGAAATCGGTATTATATTATTTTCCATTATTCACAAAAAATTTGCAATATCTTTTCTCCGTTTTCCCACCATTGACCAACAAAGAGTATAGATGCCTCCTGTTCTTCATAAGGAACAAGCTCATTTGCATCGGCATCGTAGAAAAATTTCACATCAGTCATGGAGTATGCTTCTCCGTTGAATATAATATTATCTTCGGTGTCATCCAAGAGACATGAACCAATACAGTCCTCACATACAATGTTCAATGTATTAGAACTGATAAATTTAGGCATAGGAGAATCCATTGTTGCTTCTTTGGTTGCATTTTTGAATACACAATTACCGTTTACGGTTGTTCCATCAGGAAGAATTACTTTGGTAAACAGATCTGCCGTATTGATAATATCACCGTTAAATTCGCAATTATCAAAAACGATGCTTCCAAAATCTCCGCTGATTGTTACATCCTCATCAAAGACGAGATTTTCAACTATACGCTCTTCATCTTCAGCAAGCTCAAATGTGAATTCCGTAGCTTTACTTCTTCCGTTTTCTTCCTGCTGACTACTTGGATTATTATCTGCCTGAGATTGAGTATCTTCTCCACCGCCGCAGCCAAACAGCGACATCAGCATAATCAAAACAAGTATCAATGCTAAAATCTTTTTCATCTTAAGTCCTCCTTATAATATTAAAAGGTGCGCCAACCCAAAGTCGATGCGCTGCAAAACGCACTCCTCCCCCCTGATTGTCGCCAAACAAACCTCGAATAGAAAAACCTTATACTGTCAAAGTGAAATTATGCTTTGTTTTCACCATTCAGCTTTGTTTTGCTCTAGTATTACAACACATTATTCTTGAAGATAATATCAGAAAATTGCGATTTTTTCCGGTATTCATGCAATAAACGCCCGTACATTTTCGTCCGGGCGTTCACAGTGTCGAGCATCTTTCCTTTTTTTGATTTTTAAGAATTGTATCGTATTCTCGTTCCTGCGCCTCTTTCGAGCGCAGCCTTCGCTTTGTCAAGAGAAGTAATCACAGCAAACTTATCGGGATTATTCTTAACAAAATTCACTGCTGCCTCTACCTTTGGCAGCATACTTCCGGGCGCAAAATGCCCCTCCTTAATATAGTACTCCGCTTCATCCGGAGTCATATCGTATACTGTTTTTTCGTTAGGTTTTCCGAAATTTATCGAAACAGCGTCCACAGCAGTCAATATCATAAATATATCGGCATCTATGCTGTCGGCAAGCAGCGCTGCCGCAAAGTCCTTGTCAACCACCGCATCAACTCCCTCATAGCTGCCGTCGCTTTTTTCCGCTACCGGTATGCCTCCTCCGCCGCACGAAACGGTGATCGTCGTATCCCACAATGTTTTCACTGCATCTATCTCAACTATTCTCTTGGGCATCGGAGAAGCCACCACTCGCCTATAGCCTCTTCCGGCATCTTCTCTCATAACATAGCCCTTTTCCCTCGCAAGCTCCTTTGCCTCAGCTTCCGTATAAAACAGCCCTATCGGCTTAGTCGGATTTTCAAAAGCCGGATCATTTTTATCGACGACTGTTTGCGTAGTCACCGTCACTACAGGCACATGTCTGTTCCTCTTTTCCAGCTCATGCTTAAGCGCCTGCTGAATATGATATCCTATATATCCCTGTGACATTGCGCCGCACACATCAAACGGCATTGCCGGCGTAACAGCCTTGGCTGTCTCGGATGCCAGAAGTATTCTGCCTACCTGCGGCCCGTTGCCGTGTACAAGCCCAACTTCATACCCCTGCTTACTTATATCGGCTATATATCCGCATGTTTTTCTTACCACATCAAGCTGCGCTTCGGCTGTAGCAGCGCCATTTCCCGATTCGAGAGCGTTGCCGCCGAGCGCTATCACAATCCTTTTTGTTCCCATATACCACACTCCTTTAAATAAACATTTCAAGCCATCGCCTCATACCGCACATATAACAAAGAGCTATGCTAAAGATCTTCACGATTTACCGGGCACGACATGCATCGAGGGCCGCCTCGCCCTCTTGAAATTTCAGATGACGGTATCGTGAGTACCTTAATTCCTTTTTTATCAAGCAGGTCGTTTGTCACATAGTTGCGCTCATATGTGACAACAACACCGGGCGCTATAGCAAGCGTATTCGAGCCGTCGTTCCACTGCTCACGCTGTGCCGCCATATGATCGTCACCGCCGCACCTTATAAGCTCTACTGCCGGAAGTCCGAGTTCGGTTTTCAATATATTCACAAGCTGATCCTGTATACTCTCAAAATGCGCTTTTCCTGCTTTATCTAGCGTTATTTCGAACATTCTGAGAGGTCCCTCTATTTCCGGATGAATGGTAAATTTATCATAGTCCACCATCGTAAATACCGTATCGAGATGCATGAATGCTCTTTTTTTCGGAATATCAAATACCAATATCTTTTTAAATCCCGATCTGTCGAGCATATTCTCCGCAAATCTTTCAATCGCCGCTGCCGTAGTACGCTCCGAAAGCCCGATAGCGACTACCTCCGGCGAAAGCACAAGCACATCACCGCCCTCTATCGAATACTCATCATCATACTCATACCATATATTCGTACCCTCCGGTGCAAAGTCCTTATTGTACTTCACCATATATTCGAGCAATATCGCTTCTCTTCTTCTCGCATTTGTGCTCATATGATGAATACTCACACCGTTCCCCACACACGCTCCGGGATCTCTTGTAAAATACAGATTGGGCATAGGATCCATGTAATACATATAGTCCGAGGTGATAAAGTCTGCGAGCGAATTCGTCTTAATCTCACCGATTTCGTCTTTTTTGACTCCGGCCACAACCTTGGCTACCATTTCCGTCACAGGCATATTGAAAAGATATTCGTAAATCGCTTCTCTTACAGCATTAGAATGAATACCGCTGTCCGCAATGACATCCTTTATAAATTTTTCTTTTATTTCTGTGCTTTTTAATGCTTTGGCTGTCTCATCAACATAATATATTACATCCACACCGTTGCTTCGCAGCAGGTCAGCAAACGCATCGTGCTCCTGTTTTGCGATTTTGAGATACGGAATATCGTCAAACAGCAGCCGTTCAAAATTGTTGGGGACAAGCCCCTCTATTTCTCCGTCAAGCCGATGAAGCAGCACCTTGTTTAGTTTTCCTATTTCGGAATAATTGTGTATGCCTCTGTGAATTTTTTTACTGTCGCCTGTACAGCCTGTATCGCAATCTGCCGCACATGCGGCATGCTTACGCATACTGTTTAAACAATTCGTGTTCAAAGCGTCTCCTCCTTTAGCTCATCGTTGCCACCATGACGGCTTTGATCGTATGCATTCTGTTTTCCGCTTCATCGAATACCTTTGAATGTTTTGATCTGAATACCTCGTCCGTCACTTCTCTTATATCGTAGCCCGCCTCTATCTGTGCCTTTGCCATTGTCGTTTCAAAGTCATGAAACGACGGCAGACAATGAAGAAATATGACATCCGGATTTCCTGTCGCAGCGAGCGTTTCGTTTGTAATTCTGAACGGTGTAAGCAGCTTTACCCTGTCAGGTATCTGCTCTTCTTCTCCCATGGACGCCCATATATCCGAGTACAGCACATCCGCATCCTTAAGAC
>CAYRZK010000113.1:0-4355 GCA_964428785.1 uncultured Oscillospiraceae bacterium
GCCTGCATAGCCTGATTGGTTTCACTTCTCGATGCTTTTATTTCATTATCAAGCTGCTGACGCTGCATCTCCGCAAGCCTTTTGTCCTGATTGTCGGCAGAGTCCTTCTGGGCTGTACTTAAAAGCTCCCCGAACAGTTTAAGACTCGCCTGCATAGCCTGATTGGTTTCACTTCTCGATGCTTTTATTTCATTATCAAGCTCCGTTTTTATGTCATGAAGCTCCTTTGATATAATTTCAAATTTTTTGTCATACTCGCCAAGATTTAAATCTGTTCCGGATTTTTTCAGTACCTTGACAAGCATCGAGATTACAATGCATACGAGAACTGCCGTAACAGTAAGCATCATCACTATCAAAAACATAATATTGCTTGGCATTTGCCTTTCTCCCTCCTTAATATCTTATCATACCGCTTATTCCGTAAGGTATAAACATCATAAGCTCATTTACATTTCCTCTGTATTCCAAATACACAGGTACATTCTTCGTTATCTCACCTCTTGCATATCCGGATACAGTCTCTCTGTCAACCGATATTCCGGCAATATGATTGTCCGCCGTAAATGTATTTAGCTCATTAAGCGATATTTTTCCGTATTCCGGCTTGACTATTATATTGTCATATCCCAAATTATCGATTTTAGTCACCATACCGAGATCTGTTGTTACAGGATAAACATGTTGTCTGAACAGCATATAATCGTCATTCATACTTTCATCTATGGATGCGATAGTTCCCGTTTTTCCGCTTTTTCCGGAATATGTTTTCTGTATATAGCTCAGAAGAGTCCAAATATCATCCGATGACAATGCCGCATAAAAATTATTATTTTCGCTGATATTTCTCACTATTTCGCTATACATTTTTTCTATACCGTCAATATCGTCAATCTTCACATTGTATCCCTGAAGCTCTGTCGCCGTTTCTGTATTCCCGAATATCTCGGCATTTATCTGTTCCATACTCCTGCCCTCTTCGACCGCAAGCCTCAAAACATCGTTTTCAAGGTAGAACCTCGACAGCTCTATTTTTTCCACCGCTTTTAAATATTCATCGTAATAGTCGTTCGGATCAAGCTTTTCGCCTGTGATCCTATTCCTTACGGAAGAATTTTGAAATACTCCGTCTCGTGACATTTCAAATACCACATCATCCATCACAAATGAGCCCTTAAGCATATGCATCTGAAAAGCAACAAATCCGCTCTCCGCCGTAAGGAGATTTTGCCCAAGATAAAGTGTATCGAGATTTTCTATTCCGAGAAGATATGCAACAGTCGGAAAAGTATCCCACTGTCCGCCCGAAATGCTTACAGTTTCATTTTTATCATATCCCGGAATATGTATTATGAGCGGCACACGCATCATTTCATCGTATGTATAAGGTTTTCCGAGCCAGTTCGACACTACCTCTGTTACAGCGCTGTCTGCACGAGTAAGCCCAAAATGATCGCCATAAAGCACTATAATGGAATTGTCATAAAGACCTGCTTCTTTTAATCCTTCAAAGAATTCCTCCAAGCATCTGTCCGAATAATTTACAGATTGAATATATCTGCCTACGATATTTTCTTCTTCCTCTCGCAGCTCTATCTCCTGTAACAACTCCGGAAGCCTGAAAGGATTGTGCGTAGACAGTGTTATCAAAAAGCTGTAATACGGCTCAGGCAATTCTTTCATATACTGTATTGCCTGTTTAAAAAACGCACTGTCACTTATGCCGACAATATTGCCTGCGCCTATTCCTTCAATATTATCATTTACAAATTCAGAAGCGCCGTAATATGTATCAAAGCCCAGCTTAGGATATACATTTTCCCTATTCCAAAACGACTTGTCATAGCCGTGAAAAACATTGGTATTATAGCCTCTGTCCTTTAATATCCACGGCAGTCCTCTGAAATAATTGTCCTGATAAAGCTGATATGTATAGCTTTCGATACTCCCTACGATGGAATTGTTTGAAACAAATTCCGCATCGGATGTATTGCCTGCTCCGAGCTGACTGTAGAAATTATCAAAATATATTGTGCCGGTTTCCTTTGTCAGTCTGTTCAGAAACGGTGTTATTTCCTGCCCGAAATAATCCCGGTCAAGCATCATTGCCTGCATTGATTCCATCTGAACCACGATAAGATTTCTGCCTTCTGCAATTCCGAACAATTCGCCATCCTTCTGTTCTTCATATGTTCCGGTCGCAAGATAATATTGACTTTCATTTTCCGGAGCATCAAGATGCTCCGCAATATCCTTGATATGCGTCAGGAAAAATTCCTGGCTTGTAAGCGATGTGACAAATGTACTGCCAATCGGATTTTCAATGATCAATGCCACTGCAAGAATTACAGTCAGTGTCTTATAAAATTTTTTAATTTGCTTTGGTAATGATACCCATATTTCTATCATTTATATAAACCGTTGTCTCCCCGTTCAATAATTCGGCATACCGTCCGGCGGCATCATCCTTTGATATCATGATAGCCCATACCTTGTTTCTTTCGGCAAATTCGGCTGTTTCACCTGCCGAATTGCCGGCTTCCGTCGCATCAAGAATTGCTTCGTTTTTTCCTGTATATTCATCTGTTGTCGGAAGCTCCAGCACTATGCGGTCTGTGAGTGCAGGTGAATCCTGCACAAGTATCTTTGCAAGGTAGTCTCCACTCTTCTCAACATCAAAAAAGATGCTTGTACCTGCATTTGCTTCCATCCAGTCAATGATATCATCATATGTCATCTCCGTCTCGCCGGTCATTTCATTGAGCGTATACGGCATACTGTCCGTATTCCACTTTACTTCAAGCCTTATATTTCTGTATCCCACTGCGGCAGATGCATTCAGTGCTTCGATAGAATTTGTTCCTATAAGGCTGCTGTCAGGATACCCTGCATAGACGATTTCATCCGGATGCAGCCTTGCTTCGACTTTCTGCTTATCCACCTCGCTCGCACTCATTCCTTCGAGAAAGATTTTTCTTATGGCATCGCTTTTAAGAACATACTCAGAGGTATTAATTATCTCCATAGACTTGATATATCCATCGTAACATTCTTTAACATCCACGGCTTCGCCTGTATGAATATTCCATGCTCTTCCATGCTCAAACACACCGTCACGAGACATTTCATATGCTATATCATTTGAGAAAAATGAGCCCTTTGTCATAAAGGTCTGTTCTGCAACAAATCCTTCCTTTATTGTATATAAGTTATGACCGAGATATATCGTATCGAGCGTGTCAAAGCCCATAAGATATGCTACCGTAGGCAATATATCCACCTGACCTCCGGCAGTCATTATCGTTTGATGCAGGTCTATCGACTCATCCGGACAATATATGATAAACGGCACTTTCATCATTTCTTCAAAATCATAAGGCTTGCCGAGAATTCTTTCCATGGATTCATCAATTTCATCGGAATGAGTAAGCCCGGCATGATCTCCGTAAAATATAAAAATCGAATTATCATACAGTCCGGCTTCCATAAGCTCTTCCAAAAGCACGCCGATCGAATAGTCTGTATATGCTGCACTTTGAATATATTTACCGACTATCGTACCCTCGTCCTCAGGCTTAAGCTCTATAAATTTATATTGATCGAGCATTTCATAAGGATGATGGTTTGAAATTGTGATTATAAAGCTGTAGAACGGTTCACTGAGCTCTTTCATATATTCAACGGTCTGTGGGAAAAATTCACTGTCCGTAAGCCCCCAGCCCATCCACTCTGTCATATCATAATCACCGTCTCGTCCAAGAAGTCCGCCGTAATATCTGTTAAAGCCCTCCGTCGGATACATCGCTTCACGACTCCAAAACATCCTGTCCTCATGTGCATGGAACACTGCCGTATCATAGCCCTGCTCACTCAAAAGCACCGGAAGCCCTCTGAAATAGTTCTCATTAAAAAGCTTATATGTATAACTCGTCAGCGAGCCCATTATAGAGTTGTTTGAAGCAAATTCGGCATCGGAAGTATTGCCGCTGCCTACCTGTTGATAAAAATTATCGAAATATGTAGCATTCCCCTCTATAAGGGCATTTAAATTCGGAGTAATTTCCTGCCCGTTATATTCAAGTCCCACCGTAAAATCCTGAAGAGACTCTATTTGCACCATTATAACATTCTTACCCTCCGCCGCACCGAAAAGCGGCCCGTTCTTTTCCATTTCATAATTATTTTCCCAAGCAGCCAGGTTCTCATCATTACCAAGCCCGAATACAGCTGTTACGATATCTTTAATATGAAACGAAAAAAACTCCTGATTGGCAACAGAACGAAAAATATTGATTCCAAAAGGATTTATCAGCAGCAGACTTATACATAGAAGAAATATTGCAAGGCATTTTATT
>CAYRZK010000114.1:0-4326 GCA_964428785.1 uncultured Oscillospiraceae bacterium
GTCCATAGTTTAATCATCATTTAGCTCGACTGCCTACTTTTATTAGGCTTCATGACGACTTCACCCTTTAAAAGTGCATCCTTAATGACTGTGCCAATAATGTATGTTCCATATTATGACGGGAACAACGAAAATGCCACACCTTAGATTTAACAGACTTAAATCATTTCGATATTCCTATGCAAAAAGAAAAGGCAGAAATAAGCATATAGACAACTCATATGTCATCATCTTATCACTGCCATGATCAATTTAGTTATATATAAAATTATTCAATACAATTGCAGCATTTATGCCGCTAATTACAGCAATTTGTTTTGCAATTCAGATTTCCTTTGCCTTTGCTCATACCAATGTCAAGACATCCTGCTTTATAATGCCTATGCCGTTTTCTTACATGTTTTTGCACGATTGTTTTCACTTTTCGTGATGAGATACTGGACCAGTGCATATATTTCATGAAGCACAATCGGCGCCATTGAAATTACTGTCAGCATTAACCATTCCTGAAGCGAAAGCTCTGTTGTGCCGAATACATGTTCAAAAAAGTCGATCTCTGTTACCGCAATCTGAAGACCGAAGCCTACAGCAAACGCTACAATCATCATCTTATTGCTGAAATGATTTATTGCAAAGAAAGATCTTTCAAGATTTCTCATTCCTGCCGCATTAAAAAGCTGTGATATACCGAGTACCGTAAACGCATATGTCTGCGACTGCATATAAATATGCGGTTCTTCGAGCATAAGCTTTATATTCGAAAGCGTTATCGCCATTCCCTGCGCATTAAGCGCCTGCACAGACGGTAACATAAACGATGCCAAGGTTATTGAGCCTATAAGACCTCCGAACAAGAATACCACCCAGTAACCGCCGTGCGCAAAAAGGCTCTCCTTATGATTTCTCGGCTTTTTGCCCATGATGTGAGGATCACCATCGTCCATTCCGAGTGCCAAGCCCGGAAGCGAGTCTGTAATAAGGTTAATCCACAAAAGATGCATCGCTTTAAGCGGTGCCACGAGCCCTGCGGTTATGGAAACAAACATTGTCAAAATCTCGCCCAAGTTCGATGAAATCAAGAAGAGTACGGACTTCTTAATATTCGCATAGATGTTTCTGCCCTCTTCAATCGCTTTCTTAATGGTTGCAAAATTGTCATCCATAAGCACCATATCCGCCGCACCCTTTGCAACATCGGTGCCCGTAATGCCCATAGCCACTCCTATATCCGCTGCTTTGAGCGACGGAGCATCGTTAACACCGTCTCCCGTCATAGATACTATATATCCGTGAGACTTAAATGCCTGAACGATCATCACCTTATTTTCAGGCGATACTCTCGCAAATACTCTTAAATTATCTACACGGGCATTTAATTCCTCCTGAGTCATTTCATTCAACTCTTCACCTGAAATCACCTGATTTCTGTCATCCGTAATTCCAAGATCTCGTGCAATAGCAAATGCCGTATCCTTATGGTCTCCGGTAATCATAATCGTTCTTACGCCGGCACCATCGAACACTTCAATAGCTTCCTTTGCTTCCGGACGAGGCGGATCTATCATACCCACAAGACCGATAAATGTAAGCTCCGACTCCGATGCCGAATCATCATCCTCTTTTACAGCAAGCGCAAGCACTCTTAAAGCATCCTGCGCCATTACCGCAGCCGCATCATCAATTTTCTTTTTATCCTCCTCCGTAATCGGACGCACTGTTCCGTCCGAAGAAGCAATGCTTATGCAGAGCGGAATGAGTCTATCCACCGCACCCTTTGTATATGCTGTGATCTTAGCTGTTTCGTTGTCCTTAACAACAGTTGTCATAAGCTTCCTGTCCGAATCAAATGCAAGCTCATTGATACGAGGCGCTGCTGCGCTCAATACATCCTTTGTAATCCCAAAATTGATTCCAAGGTCAATAAATGCCAGCTCCGTCGGATCTCCTATTCTGCCTGCTTCGCTTACCTCCGCATCAGAACAGTAAATAAAGCCCTTAATAAGCTTATCATATTTATCTGCAATTTCTTTTTCTCTTCCGACTATCTGTTCCGGAGCAACACTTTCAAGCTCCTCATATGCATATACCTTAAGCGCTGTCATCTTATTCTGAGTGAGCGTACCCGTCTTATCGGAACAAACAACGCTTACCGCTCCGAGAGTTTCTACCGCCGGAAGCTTTCTTACAATCGTATTTACCTTAACCATACGCTGCGTACCGATCGCAAGCACGATGGTTACTACTGCCGGCAGCCCCTCCGGTATTGCCGCCACCGCAAGAGAAATAGCTGTAAGGAACATCTCTACGATATCTCTTCCCTGAATAATAGCTACACCAAATAATGAAGCGCACAGCGCAATGGCTACTATGCCGAGAAGCTTTCCGAGATCCGCCAGCCTTTTTTGAAGCGGAGTCATATCGTCCTCAGCATTATTAAGCATCGCTGCGATTTTTCCCATTTCCGTGTTCATTCCGGTAGCCGCAACAATTCCTTCTCCTCTGCCGTAAGAAACATTTGTTGACATATATGCCATATTTATTCTGTCACCAAGCGTTATTTCTTCTTCAGCAACAAAGTTCGCATCCTTTTCAACCGGTACGGATTCGCCTGTCAGCGCAGCTTCCTCGACCTTTAAATTCACCGTTTCGAGAAGCCTTATATCTGCCGGAACCACTCTGCCCGCTTCCAGTATAACGATGTCACCGGGAACAAGCTCCGGAGAAGGCACCTCCGTAAGCTGACCGTCTCGTCTCACAAGCGCCATAGGGCTTGACATTTTTTTAAGTGCTTCAAGCGATGCTTCGGCCTTTGATTCCTGTGCCACACCTATTACTGCATTAAGAAGAATTACTGCTACAATAATAACTGCATCCGCTACTTCTCCGAGTGCTGCCGAAAGAACAGTCGCCACCATGAGTATATAGATCATAGGATCTTTAAGCTGTGCAATAAACATTTGCAGCTTAGTCTTTTTCTTACCCTCTTTGAATTCATTGCGACCGTATTTTTCAAGCCGCAGCGCTGCTTCCTCTTTGCTGAGACCTACAGACCGATTTACTTCAAACTGTTCAAGCACCGATTGCCTGTCTTTCTGTTCTACCATCTTTTACCTCCGTCTTGATTAGAATTGACGATATCTTTATCTTTTGATCTGCATAAAAAAAGACTTTAAACATAATATCATCAACTCTTGATAATTTATGCTAAAGTCTTGTTACCTATAGTGCGGGCCTGCATCCAAGTTTTAAAAAAACCGGCTGTTGAATTGCAGACTTAAAACTACTCCCTTTAGTTCTTACTTGCTCATTCTATCTCGAACGCCTCTCAATGTCAAGTGATAATTGTCATTCCAAGTCAATTTCAAATCGATAAAGCGTATTTACTTTTTTAGATAATACTCTCCCGAAAAAATAATGCTTTCATCTGTTGTTGCCAATAACAATTACAATTCATATTATATTATCTATCCGTTTAAATCTATAAGTCTGTAATTTTTCCGAATGTGTAGCCCATTTTCTCCCATCTGCTCAAAAGCTCATCAAGGATTTCGGCATTTGTTTTCGATGTACTGTGAAGCAGCACTATCGCTCCCGGATGTATTCTTGGGATCAGCTTTGAAAAAGCTTCATCATGAGACGGCTGATTATCCGTATACCAGTCAACATATGCCAAGCTCCAAAATATTGTCTTATATCCGAGCGCTTTTGCCATTTCTAGATTGCTTTCGCTGTATTTACCCTGCGGCGGTCTATATGCCTTTACCATATCAAGCCCCGTCACTTCTTTGTACTTTTCCTCAAGCGATACTATCTCTTCTCTAAAAGCTTCTTCCGTGCCTATCCCCGACATATCCGGATGATGCATTGTATGATTTCCTACCGTATGACCCTCCGCTGCCATTCTTTTAACTATATCCGGCGCCGTCTCAAGATAATTACCTACCACAAAAAAACAAGCCGGCACCTTGTGCTTTTTCAGAGTATCAAGAATGGATTCCGTATAGCCGTTCTCATATCCGGCATCAAATGTCAGATATATTACCTTGCTTTTCTCCGTCTTATTGGCATCTCCGCCGTTTTCACCATCCTTTTCGATCGCCGCTTCACTTTTTCCTATATAAAACGCATCATACTTTGCAAGCTCCTCAATCGTCGCATTGCCTACAGGAGGCTCTCCCTCTTCTCCGAAGCTCAATCCCCAGTTGCCGTCCGCAGCTGTCTGCACACTGCTTGCCGTCTCATTTACCAAAAAATTTTGTGCAAGAAGCGCACTGCACATACCTGCTGCGATCCCCAATACCACTATGACGCTTATCGCACCTGTAA
>CAYRZK010000115.1:0-4291 GCA_964428785.1 uncultured Oscillospiraceae bacterium
ATTCAGGCATTTGAACCTGTACTCGTTGAAGGTAAGGCTATTAAGCTTCATCCGCTCGTATGTACAGCGTTTAATGCCGACTTCGACGGTGACCAGATGGCGGTGCATGTGCCTCTCTCAGTAGAAGCGCAGGCAGAAGCACGATTCCTCATGCTTTCTGTTAACAACATTCTCGCACCGAAGGATGGCTCGCCTATCACAACACCTACACAGGATATGATACTCGGCTCATACTATCTCACTCATCCGGGGGTAGAAGAAAGAAATACTCCGGCAGAGAAGGGCGACGGCAAAATCTTTACAGACATGGATGAAATGCTCATGGCATATCAGAATGGCGATGTAGGTCTCCATGCAAAGGTTAAGGTGAGAAGATATGCTGATGAAAACGACAAGAGAGGTAAGCTCGTTGAGTCTACAGTTGGAAGATTTATATTCAATGCTGAAATTCCTCAGGATCTTGGCTTTGTAGACAGAACAGCTGATAAATATTCTCTTGAAATAGATTTTCTCTGCGATAAGAAGAAGCTCGGAGTAATCATAGATAAGTGTTACAGAGTACACGGAAATACCGGAACGGCAATCATGCTTGACCACATTAAGGATATGGGCTTCCATTATTCGACAAAGGGTGCGGTTACGATTTCCGTATCGGATATGGAAATTCCTAAAGCTAAGGCTCAGATTATTGCCGAGTCGGAAAAGCTTGTTGACAAGTACGAAAAGGCATACAGAATGGGACTTATGTCGAATCAGGAAAGATATGAAAAGGTTATCAGCATATGGGCAAAGACAACGGATGATGTTGCCGATGCACTGATGGACTCACTCGGAACATCGAATAACCTCTATATCATGGCACATTCGGGAGCCAGAGGTTCAAAGAACCAGATAAGACAGATCGGCGGTATGAGAGGACTCATGGCGAATGCTACAGGTAAGACAGTCGAAATTCCTATCAAGGCAAACTTCCGTGAGGGTCTTTCAATCCTCGAATACTTTATCTCATCGAACGGTGCAAGAAAGGGACTTGCCGATACTGCACTCCGTACAGCCGACTCAGGATATCTTACAAGAAGACTTGTCGATGTATCGCATAATGTAATTGTAAGAGAATTTGACTGCGGAACAGATGAGGGAATTGAGGTCAGAGCGTTTACTGACGGTAAGGAGGTAATCGAATCGCTCAAGCTTCGTATCATCGGAAGAACTGCACTCATGGATATTGCCGATCCTAATACGGGCGAAATCATTGTTGAACAGAATGAAGAAATTTCGGAAGCTGCGGCAGAGAGAATTGAAGCTGCCGGCATCGAATCCGTTGCTATTCGTTCGGTAATGACATGTCATAGCAAGCACGGTATCTGCGCTAAATGTTACGGAAGAAACCTTGCAACAGGCGAGTCTGTAAACATCGGAGAAGCCGTAGGTATCACAGCTGCACAGTCAATCGGTGAACCGGGTACGCAGCTCACAATGAGAACATTCCATACAGGCGGAGTAGCCGGAAGCGATATCACCCAGGGTCTTCCGAGAGTAGAAGAGCTTTTCGAAGCTCGTAAGCCTAAGGGACTTGCGGAAATCTGCGAAGCAGACGGCACTGTTGTTTCGATCGAAACGAGAAAGGATAATAAGACCGAAATCAGAGTGCGTGGTGAGGAAGAAAGAGTATATGTTGTTCATTACGGAGCTCGCTTAAATGTAAAAGAGGGCGATTATATCGAAGCAGGCGACAACATTACAAAGGGTCCGCTTAACCCACATGATATACTGCGCTTAAACGGAGTGGAAGGCGTATATCAGTATCTCCTTAAGGAAGTGCAGAGAGTATATAAGAATCAGGGTGTAGATATCAATGACAAGCATGTTGAAGTAATCGTAAGTCAGATGCTTTCAAAGCTGAAAATTGAGGATGCCGGCGATACAGACCTTCTTTCGGGCGGTCTTTACAGCAAGTTTGAAATCGAAGAAGCGAATGCAAGGGCTATCGAAGAGGGCGGAGAGCCTTGCGTAGCCAAGAGAGTGCTTCTCGGTATCACAAAAGCATCGCTTGCTACAAATTCATTCTTATCGGCAGCATCATTCCAGGAAACAACAAGAGTTCTTACGGACGCTGCCATCAAGGGCAAGACAGACTACCTTATGGGACTTAAGGAAAATGTCATCATAGGTAAGCTTATCCCTGCCGGCACAGGTATGAAACGCTATAGAAATACAAATGTTGATTACGGTGTAAATGCAGAGCTTATGGAATCGTATTCAAATGTGTATAATGACGACGAAGAATACGAAGAATATGCTCAGGACGGGGAAGACGGAGTAATCTATCAGGAACTCGCAGGCATGACAGCGGCATATGAGGAAGACGGTGCGCTCGATGCACGCACAATCGACGAACTCGAAGCAGAATAGTTATAAAATTGATTTCCCCTCGGTGTTAAAGCACTTGACATCGAGGGGATTTTGATGATAAAATAATCTTTGGTTTCCGCCCGATTGGGCTGAAATACATTATTCGATTTTTTGAAGAAAGGAGAAACAAATGCCTACTATTAACCAGTTAGTACGCGAAGGTAGAACAAGCGCAGTAAAGAAGTCAACTGCTCCGGCTCTTAACAGAGGAATGAACTCACTCAAGAGAGTGCCTACAGACACTCATTCACCTCAGAAGAGAGGCGTATGCACATCAGTTAAGACTGTTACACCTAAGAAGCCTAACTCAGCTCTTAGAAAGGTTGCCAGAGTTAAGCTCACAAACGGTATCGAAGTTACTGCATACATTCCTGGAATCGGACACAATTTACAGGAGCACAGTGTAGTTCTTATCAGAGGCGGAAGAGTTAAGGACCTCCCAGGTGTAAGATATCATATCGTTAGAGGTACACTTGATACTGCCGGCGTTGCAAACAGAAATCAGGCCCGTTCAAAGTACGGTGCAAAGAGACCTAAGAAGAAATAATAGTTGGGAATTTGAGCCCTTGATATAGAATAGATTCATTTATTATATATTGAGCGCCACGGCCCGATGGAAAGGCTTCGGGACGAGTACCCATGCCAGTAGACTGATCATGCCTAATTGATTGCAGGGCATGACAGAGTAATCCTCGCAGGAGGGTGAAGACGAAATGCAATTCAAAAATTGGAATTAGCAAGCAAGGAGGGAAGAGAAGTGCCAAGAAAAGGTAACGTACCAAAGAGAGAAATTCTTCCAGATCCGGTTTACGGAAGTGTTGTTGTGTCAAAACTCATCAACAGCATTATGTTAGACGGTAAGAAGGGAACAGCTCAGTCAATCGTTTATGGTGCTTTTGAAATCATCGAAAAGCAGACCGGCGAGCCTGCACTTGAAGTATTCGAAAAGGCTATGAATAATATCATGCCTGTGGTAGAAGTTAAGGCAAGAAGAGTCGGTGGTGCAAACTATCAGGTTCCTGTAGAAGTAAGAGCTGAAAGAAAGCAGACTCTCGGAATCAGATGGCTCACAAAGTATACAAGAGCCAGAGGCGAAAAGACTATGGCTGAGAGATTAGCCAAGGAGCTTATGGATGCATCAAACAATACAGGTGCATCAGTAAAGAAGAAGGAAGACACTCACAAGATGGCAGAAGCTAACAGAGCTTTCGCACACTACAGATGGTAATCTTGAGAGTAACCATAGCAGAAAGGAGGATATAAGATGCCTAGAAGTTTTCCACTTGAGAAAACAAGAAATATCGGTATCATGGCGCATATTGATGCCGGTAAAACAACAACAACAGAGAGAATCCTTTTCTATACAGGAAAGACGCACAAGCTTGGAGAAACACATGAAGGTGCGGCTACAATGGACTGGATGGAGCAGGAGCAGGAAAGAGGTATCACAATAACCTCTGCTGCTACTACAGCACAATGGAAAGACACTAGAATCAATATAATCGACACACCGGGACATGTGGACTTTACTGTAGAAGTAGAAAGATCCTTAAGAGTCCTCGACGGAGCAGTAACAGTACTTTGCGCGAAAGGCGGAGTAGAGCCTCAGTCTGAAACAGTATGGAGACAGGCAGAGAAATATGGCGTTCCAAGAATTATTTTTGTAAATAAGATGGATATCTTGGGTGCAAATTTCTTCCGAGTTGTCGGTATGGTTAAAGACAGGTTAAAGGCTAACGCAGTGCCTATTCAATTACCAATTGGTGCTGAAGACAGTTTTGTTGGAATTGTCGATTTAGTAGAAATGAAGGCAGAGATTTATAAGGATAACCTCGGTAAGGAGATCGAAATCGCAGATATTCCGGCAGATCTTGCAGGT
>CAYRZK010000116.1:0-2214 GCA_964428785.1 uncultured Oscillospiraceae bacterium
GGACAGCTTTGCCGCAAGTCGAACATTCTGTCCCTCCTTGCCTATCGCAAGGCTGAGCTGATAATCCGGTACAACAGCCGTTGCTGCTTTTTCTTCTTCGTCAATTACTACTTTTTCAACCTTTGCCGGTGCAAGAACATTGCTTATGAGCTCTTCCGGATTTTCACTCCAAGGAATGATATCGATTTTTTCTCCGAAAAGTTCATCGACAACAGCCTGCACTCTTACTCCTCTCGGCCCTACGCAGGAGCCTACCGGATCTACATTCGGATCAGCTGTATAAACGGCAATCTTTGTACGAGAGCCTGCTTCTCTTGCAATATTTTTAATTTCGACAACATTATCCTGAATTTCAGGCACTTCAAGCTCGAAGAGTTTTTTTACAAGTCCCGGATGTGAGCGTGAAAGATATACCTGCGGACCTTTGTTTGTCTTTCTTACATCCATGATATAAAGCTTAAGTCTTTCGTTAATTTCAAAATGCTCGCCACGCACCTGCTCATTCGGAGCAAGTATGCCTTCTGTTTTACCCATGCTTATAAACATGGTTTCGTTTGAAAATCGCTGTACCGTACCTGTGATGATTTCACCCTGTCTCTGAATATAATCATCATATACCATTCCACGCTCAGCTTCTCTTATTCTCTGTACCACTACCTGCTTTGCCGTCTGTGCGGCAATACGACCGAAATCCTTAGGTGTTACCTGATATTCGATAACATCTCCGGCTTCGTATCTCGGATCTATTTCTCTCGCTTCCTCAAGCGATATCTCACAAAGGTCGTCCTCAACCTCTTCCACGATATCTTTTCTCATAAGAATATCTATATCGCCCGTTCCTCTGTCAATCGCAACTCTTACATTCTGCGATGTACCGTAATTTTTCTTATATGCAGATACAAGTGCCGATTCAATAGCTTCAATGAGAATATCTTTTGATATGTCTTTTTCTTTTTCCAATTCCTCAATTGCTACCATAAACTCTGCGTTCATTTTCTTTCTGACTCCTCCAATCTTTTTGCTGAAGCGCTTATCCCCAATTTTGTCACATTCTTATTATACTCACGCCGATGCGCTTCACTCTATATACAATTTTTCTAAAAAATAACTGCCAGTTTTGTTTTTGCGACCTGTTCAAACGGGATGTCCAGCCTCTTTGGTTCCTGACCTTTTTTTGCCGCCGGTATCTCAATCGAAAGGATATTATTATCAAGCCCGATAAGCACACCCTCGTAATTCTTGGCGCCCTCAAATGCCTTGTAAAGCTTCACCTCAACAAGCTTGCCTGCAAAGCGAACATAATGCGCCTCTGTCAAGAGTTCTCTGTCAAGTCCCGGTGATGACACCTCAAGGATATAGTTCTGCTCGATAGGATCAAGTTCGTCAAGCTTATCGCTCAAATATCTGCTCACAAGCTCACATTCGTTTATATCTACATATTCCTGCTCAGAGCTCTCCGGTTTATCGATATAAACCTTTAAGAACCAATCCTTACCTTCTTTTACAAATTCAGTATTCCAGAGCTCAAGATTATTATCTGCGAGAAATTCACCGAGAAGCTGCTCCGCCAAATCTTTTACTTTTACCTTTGACATGTTTTCAATATGCGAAATTCGCCATATATTCGCAGCATATATCATAACTGCTGCATACCTTATCGGTATTTATATATGTGTTTATATATGTGCCTGCATCATCATAATTCGTATTCGTATTTATACTTATAATTATGTTCACATTTGCGGCAGCATCTGCGATTTCACATTCCCTTTCTCAAAAATGATTTTTAATGCTTTTTAAGCAATCCAAACTAAAAACTAAAGAGTGGGATTACCCACTCTTTTAGAAATTGCCTATATCGTATACATATATAATAGCAAAAAAAACTCGCTGTCGCAAGGCTTTTTTGCTATTTTTGTTAATATGTAGTAAATATCCCTTGCGATAGCGCCGAAATATCAAGCAAGTCCACCGCTGAAAATGTAATCAGAAATAGACTTGCTTATTATGTAGGCATTATCGCTTGCGATAACGCCGGAATAGCAAGCAAATCTACCGCTGAAAATGTAATCAGAGATAGACTTGCTTATTATGTAGGCATATCGCTTGCGATAGCGCCGGAATATCAAGCAAGTCCACCGCTGAAAATGTAATCAGAAATAGACTTGCTTATTATGTAGGCATATCGCTTGCGATAGCGCCGGAATATCAAGC
>CAYRZK010000116.1:2314-4288 GCA_964428785.1 uncultured Oscillospiraceae bacterium
CGGAATATCAAGCAAGTCCACCGCTGAAAATGTAATCAGAAATAGACTTGCTTATATATGTAATTCAGCTTCTTATATTTCTGCTATATGCATTTTTTATTATATCGCATAGCAGAATTGCATTTTTAATATGTTTTTATCTTGCCTCACTCCGCTATTTGCTGAATTTGCTTTATACTTTTAATTCCATATATCCGTGCTTTAGAACAAGAAATGTGAAATCAGCACACATATAGGGAGTGCGATAAGTGTTCTTTCGATGAAAATAACAACTATATCTATAGCTCTCTTGTTCAGTTTTGCTTCAAGCAGCATAGCTCCGATTTCCGACATGAATATAAGCTGAATGATGCTCATCGTGCAAATTACAAACTGCGTCTGCTGTGACTGAAGCGATTCGCCGAGAATGATCGGTAAATAATTGTCCGCAAATCCCGACAGAAGTGCCGGCGCTGCCGCATAAGCCTCCGGAAGCTTCATAATATCCATGAACCATCCGAGCGGCCACGATATCCACTGAAGAATAGGCGTATATATAAACAGCATCATCGCAAGTGTACCCCAGCAAATGATAATCGGTAGCAGTGAGAAATAATATGAAAGCATTCCAGGTATCTTGTTTTTGAAAATTTTGATATCGGCTTTTCCCGCTCTGATCGATGCGAGCGCTACAGCTCTGTGAAAACGACCGCCTTCAACATCTGCAAATTCAGTCTTTTTTCCCATATAATACCCACCGTCATAGCCTCTGATAGGCGGTATTCTTACCGCAATAACAGCCACTACCATGGTAGCGAACACAATCGTAAACATTACCCAGCCAAACATCGGCATAAGTCCGAATATATTGGAAACCACTACAACCCAGCCGATACTGGAAATAGCGAAGCAGTTGGCGATGATTGCAGCTTCCTTATATGTAAAATATCCTTCATGATAGAGCTGATTGGCTCCGATAATTCCTGCGTTTGCAGGTCCCATGATCGAGCTTATAATGCTTACAGCCGTCATTTCGGATATCTTAAAGAGCGGCTTGCATACAAATCCTATGAGTGTTCCGAGGAACTCCATAAATCCGAATTCAAGGATGAAAGTCTGCATAAGTATCATCGGCGGTATAAGAAATGCCAGCTGAGTTGCAAGCGGCAGCATTGTTCCTCCGGTATCCGCAGAAACCACACATTCCGGACCGACATTGAAAAATACCATTAAAGATATAATCGTTCCACCTATTCTGCAAAGCGTATAGAATACCGAGCAGTCAAACAATTCTTTCATAAGTGGATTGTTCTGAATAAATCCGGGCTTGCAGATAAGATTGATAATCGGCAATATTGTACTGATTACAACGATGCCTGTACACACACCCTCAAGTGCCTTACCGCCCCATGAGACAAAAGCCTTAAGCCAGTAAGCCGCAAATGTATCGATGCCCCCTCCGATGCTGATCGGAATAACGATAAGATAAAGACCGATTATAGTTCCGATAAGAAACTTTAAAGTATTCTTGCCAGAAATCTTCTCCATTTTCTTTCCTCCTTGTAAGCTTGTAAAATTACTTTGTCCAATTTACTCCTTGTAAAACAAAACACTTGCGCAGATAAAATTTTTAGGGTATATTATATTTATCTTGCGAAAGTGAAACGCCGTTTCACTTTTCTAAAAGTATCATAAAAATCACACAATGTAAAGTACTTTTTAAATAATAATTTCAAAAAGTGAAACATTGTTTCTGTTTTTTTCAATTTATTGTTTCGGAGGTTAAAAATGCCCGGAAAATCGGATAATCCCAACTTTATAAGTATACTCGGACGCACATTTCGAATCATGGACTGCATTCTCGACAGCAGCGAGCCGATAGGCGTCTCGCATATCGCCAATATTACCGGAATTCCAAAAGCCAATACTTTCAGAATCCTTAAAACACTCGAAGAGCTCGATGCCATACAGGCAATCGGCGACGGCTATGTTTTA
>CAYRZK010000117.1:0-4277 GCA_964428785.1 uncultured Oscillospiraceae bacterium
GAGTGCCATCACACTCCTCTCCACTAACGCAGGAGCTGCGTCTCAGATACTCGCCTGCCGCCTGTATACAGCCTATTTAAAGCCGCATCGGCATATAACATACAGTTTAAGCTTTTGCCGTTCTGTTTTTATCAATCCAAGCTTTCCCCTCGCCCTCAGGAGCCCATTATTCCGATCCGTTAACCACCCGGCTTTCACCATCCCGGACTCGCTGTACGCACTGCAATCGGTTTTACTTCTCCGTCAAAGGTTTTATTTATTTAATTAACACAAAGTATACACGGTATTTTATGCCGTGTCAACAATTTTGCAGCAATTTTTTCGATTAAAATTTGGTGCATCTCACAATTTCAAATTTTGAAAAATTATTTTATCTTTTTTTGCCCGACAATTTTTTCTCAATCCGTTGACTATTGAATACCAAAGTGCTAAACTTAATCCGTATGAAAAATTACAAATTTGTATTTTTATAAATCCAAATTATGAAAAGAAAAGAGGAGAAAACAAATGGCAAATTATGTTGAAAGAGTCATCGAACTCTGCAAGCAGAACAATCCTGGTGAAGTTGAATTCCATCAGACTGTAGAAGAAGTTCTCACTTCACTCGCTCCTGTTGTGGATGCTCATCCAGAATACGAAGCAGCATCACTTCTTGAAAGACTCGTAGAACCTGAAAGAGGAATCACTTTCAGAGTAGTATGGGTTGACGATGCTGGTAAAGTACAGGTTAACAAGGGTTACAGATATCAGTTCAACAGCGCTATCGGACCTTACAAAGGCGGTCTGAGATTCGCTCCAAACGTATATCCTGGAATCATCAAGTTCCTGGGCTTCGAACAGATCTTCAAGAATTCACTGACTGGTCTGCCTATCGGCGGCGGTAAGGGTGGTTCAGACTTCGATCCTAACGGTAAGTCAGATGCAGAAGTAATGAGATTCTGCCAGGCGTTTATGACAGAACTTTACAGACATATCGGTCCTGACACTGATGTTCCTGCTGGTGACCTTGGTGTTGGCGGAAGAGAAATCGGTTACCTCTTCGGTCAGTATAAGAGAATCACTGACAGATTCGACGGCGGCGTTCTCACTGGTAAGGGTCTTGAATACGGCGGATGCCTCGGAAGAACAGAAGCTACTGGTTTCGGTATCGTATGGTATGCTGAAGAAATGCTCAAGGCTAACGGCGAAGACATTAAGGGTAAGACAGTTGTTATCTCAGGTTTCGGTAATGTAGCATGGGGTACTGCTTGGAAGCTCCAGCAGCTCGGCGCTAAGCTCGTTGCATTCTCAGGTCCGGACGGATACATCTACGACCCAGATGGAATCAACACTGATGAAAAGGTTGAAATGTTCCTCGAACTCAGAAATTCAGGTAAGAACATCTGCGCTCCTTACGCAGAAAAGTTCCCTAACGCTAAGTTCTATGCTGGAAAGAAGCCTTGGGGCGTTCAGCAGGACGAAAATATTAAGGTTGACCTCTTCATTCCTTGCGCAATGCAGAACGATGTTCATATGGAACACGCTAAGCAGATCGTTGAAGGCGGATGCAAGTACTATTGTGAAGGCGCTAACATGCCTACAACAAACGATGCTCTCCAGTACCTCATGGAAAACTGCATCGCAGTAGGTCCTGCTAAGGCTGCTAACGCTGGTGGCGTTGCTACATCATGTATCGAAATGGGTCAGAACTCAGGTCACACTGTATTCCAGCACCAGGATGTATATGATCAGCTTCACCAGATCATGAAGAACATCTACAGTGCATGTGCTAATGCCGGCGCAACTTACTATGGCAACAAGAACGCTCTCGTTCAGGGTGCTAACATCGCTGGTTTTGAAAAGGTAGCTAAGGCTATGATGCAGCAGGGTCTTGTATAGTCAAGAACTAAATTTTTCATACATAACAATTAAGGGACGGTTTTCCGTCCCTTTTGTTTTCTATTATTTCACATCGCTTCTCCTGCCCTGCTTATTTTACTTCAAAATTGGCAGCACAACAGTATACCGAAATTCACAGCTCTGTGCGACCTATTTTTCACATTTTTCGCATATTGCGTGTTCTATTTACTATTATTGCAAATTACATATTGCTTGATATTGCAAATTTTCAATGCTATATTCCTATTTTAGCATTATATGACGGAACATCCGCAAAAAGCACAAGAATACGCTCACTTATTACATTCGGAAATTCTGCCGTCCTTGTTTGTATTCTTTTGGTAATTTCCGCCTTTGCTTCCGGCGTGCGATTAGGTATGTCCACCCAATCTATCTTAATCACAGGACAATTCACATTGCTTACATTTTCTTCATCATATTCTCTGATAAATACATAAATACGGTTTCTGTCCGTTGCCGTAACATCATAAATCGTATCCTTAATGAAATTCATAAAATCCATTTTTTCTTCTTTTGAAGCCTTTACATTCCAGCTTACATTTACATATGGCATACTCTTCCTCCTTTTCGATAAAAACAATTATAAGCTTTCAACAGCTTTATTCATATCCACCTGCTTATTAAGCGCAAAAAGCCATAAATACGACTCAGTTACTTCCACATGCTTGATTTTTTCCAAAGCTTCTTTATAGAGTGCTATCTGCCCTTTGTATGTATCTCTGAGTCGTGCCTCATCTTCTTCCGATAATGCACGATTTGTTTTGAAATCCACAAGGACAACTTTCTTTTTATCAGACATACCATTCTCAGACAATCCCATAGCTTCTTCAAAGTAGCAATCTATAATACCCTGCACCAGCACTTCCGTTTCTTTTTCAGCTTCCGAAGCATCGCTCTCGCACACCGCCTCTTCTCCATTGTGATAAGCGGCAGTGTGCAGCTTGTTCTGCGATATCTTAGTTTTTAATGTGAACGGCACTTCTCTGTAAAGACATCCTCTTTCTGCTGCATCGATCATACGCAGCCCAATCGGTGAAAGTATCAGTTTTAAAATATTTTCGGCATCGATCACGGACGCCTCTTCATCAAGAAGCAGCTCACGCCTCACCATATCCAACACAAGACTCGAAACATATTCCTTCACCGGCTTACATACTTCCTGCACTTCATCAAGCTTTATGAGCATCCAATCATTTACAGTCGTTCCGTTTCCCACTGCTTTTCTTACAATTTTGCCGACCTCCATAAAGTCTATATGCTCGACAACGCTGTGATACAGCGTACCTTTTTCGGCATTTGTAATCTTTTTCTTGCCTACCGCAAACAAAGGCACTGCCAAGGTCTTATCAGCATATACAATACTATTTTCAGACTCGTTATGTCCCTCTTTATTCATATACTGTGCATGTCCTATCTCTGTAACGCTGTATTTTGATTTAATTTCAAGCTCTTGAGGCGGATATCTAAAGCTTAGACGCTTATCTGCTTCATCATAAGCATCGCTTTTTTTCAGCTTTAACAAATCACTGCCGTTACTGCTTCCAAATACTTTTTTCAAGTCCTCTATCGAGGTATTTACGACTTCCGTACCCGATGATATATAGCTGCGTCCAAGAGTATGCAGATATATCTGTTCGCCCGTCAGCGGCATAACGATATCAAGAAACGATGAAGCTGAAACAATGTCTCTTGGATTTACATACTTAAAATCGGCAATATTCTCCTTTTTTTGCTTCGTGCTTCCGATGAATACGAGCTTATCCATTGCTCTTGTACACCCAACATACAATATTCGCAGCTCTTCCTCTGCCGATTCAGTCTCAATTCTTTTGTCTATCAGCTTCTGTATAAGTGTACGCTTACGCCAATGCTCATCCCTATTTACAAGCTCAAGTCCTATACCTATATCCTTATGCATAACGATAAAGGTTTTCTCACGATTATAGTTAAAGCCTTTTCCCATTCCTGCAATAAGCACCATTGGATATTCAAGGCCCTTACTTTTGTGAATGGTCATTATGCGCACAACATCGTCATTCTCCGACACAAGTGTTGTCTGACCTGTCTGCACGCTGCTCTTTCTCATATTCTCAATATATCTTAAAAAGTCATAAAGACTTGCGCTCCTGCCCTCCTGAAAAGCTGCTGCTTTATCAGCAAGCGCTCTGAGATTGGCTTGTCTCTGCTTTCCCGACGGCAGACCTCCTGCATACAGATAATATCCCGTATCATTCATAAGCTTCCATATGAATTCGGACAGCGGCCTTCTCCCGACTTCACGCCCATATTTATCAAGCATATCTTTCACAGCCATGCATTTTTCTGCAAGCTTGTTTTCACAATTACGATGAGCATATGCTTCAAAGGCTTTATAATAT
>CAYRZK010000118.1:0-4255 GCA_964428785.1 uncultured Oscillospiraceae bacterium
CCTTTAAAATAGTAGCGATATTATACAAATTTATGTATCTTTTATATTTTAAGGAGGAAAACATGAAAAAGCAGTCAACTTTCAGAAAGCTTATGGCGCTTCTTTCGCTTGGTTTCATGGGCGGTGTATTTTACAACACTATGTATATCAAGGGAACATTCTATGTGCAGATGCTTGAAACTTACAATTGCACAAATGCTCAGCTCGGTTGGCAGGGTACTATTACAAGTGCCGTTTATCTTATCGTCAGCCTTCCGGGGGCATTTATTGCGGACAGACTCGATGCAAAAAAGGTTATCGTATTCAGTGTCGGCGTAATTTCACTCAATGCACTTCTTTATCCGCTTTATGTAAAGACATTTGCGGCATATGTAGTATTCCAGATGCTGAACAACACATTGTCAATGGCTTATTGGCCATGCCTCATCAAGTACATCAACAACCTTGACGGAGATGATGGTGCAGGCTCATCATTCGGTACTTATTATCTTATCAACGGTATTTCAGGTGCTGTCGGTAATGTAATCCCGCTTGCGGCTACAACAGTATTCGCAGACAAGAACCCAATCAATGTAGCTGTACTTGTAATGGGAGTTATCACAATGGTAGCTACTGTTCTCGTAGCACTCTTCCTCGAAAGCGAAAAGACTCTTGCAGACAGAGGTATCGAGCTTAAGGGTGATGAGCCTATCCAGCTCAAGCATATCCCTTATGTGCTCAAGTGGCCGGGAACATGGATCCTTTTCTTTGCTTACGGAAGCACTATCTGTCTCTATGACTATATTTCATACATGAACCCATATCTTGTTGAAGCATTCGGTATGAATACAGAATTATCATCGGCTCTTCAGATCGTAAGACAGTATGTAACAATGGTATTCGCACCTATAGGCGGATTTATGGCAGACAAGATCTTCAAGGCAACATATAAGTGGTATATCTGTGCATTCGGTATCATCGCTGCATTGTTCCTCGGACTTATCTTCCTCTTCCCGGTAGGCTCAAATCCGTTAATCGTAGGTATTTATACAGTAATCCCTGCTTGCGCAACAATGGCACTTTACTCGGTAACATGGTCAATCATGAGAGAGCTCCATATCCCTACAATGGTACAGGGTACGGCAGTAGGTATTGCAACACTTGCAGGCTCGATATTCCCTATGTTCATCAACCCTATGTGCGGAACATTTATCGACAAGTTCGGCATCAACGGTTACAAGATGATCTTCGCATTCTTCATTGTTGACTGTGCACTCGGTACACTCAACGCTATGTGGGCTGGAAGATTCAACAAGAAGTGCCTTGCAGGCAAGAGCATGGATCTTTCGGGTCTTGAAAAGACAGAAGCATAAGTAATATTAATTACATATATGCGATTATGCAGCTTAGCTCAGCATAATACAATTTCCAAACTTATTGCATGAAGAGGGTGCGCTCCAGGGTCTCGCTGACAGGCTTTGAGAGAAGCACTCTCTTTTCATAGCTATATTAAAGGCTCTGCCTATACTAAATGCGGCGGTGTGTTAAAAAATATCGGCGCATTTTTCGGTATATATTTTGAATTTGCAAATTGAAAAACAGGCGAAAGTTTGGTATCCTTGCTATAAAGGTATTGCCAATAATATGTGTGTAGCTTTAGCGGTACATGCGTATTGTTGAACAGCAGTGTTAAGGAGGAAATATAATGAGCAAAAAAGTTTTGGTGTTATCGGGAAGCCCACGCATCGGAGGCAATTCGGATATGCTTTGTGACGAATTTGTAAAAGGAGCGTTGGAAAGCGGAAATGATGTTGAAAAGATCAATGTAGGAAGTAAGAAAATCGGATATTGCAGAGCATGTTATTATTGTGAGGGTCACGGCGGCGAATGTGCTATAAAGGACGATACTGCCGAAATTCTCGAAAAAATGATTGCGGCAGATGTTATCGTGCTTGCAAGCCCGGTATATTTTTACTCGATTGCGGCTCAGCTAAAGGCGCTTATAGACCGCACAGTGGCAAGATGGCTTGAAATACACGATAAGGATTTTTATTATATCGTTACAGCAGGTGTGGACTATGCACAGCAGAAGGATGCTACGCCGGCATGCTTCCATGGCTTTGCCGAATGTCTTGAAAATATCAATGAAAAGGGCTTGATATATGCGGCAGGCGTTTACGGCAAAGGCGAGGTGGCAGGCAGACCGGAAATGCAGCAGGCATACGAAATGGGAAAGAATGTCTAAGAAAACAGTAAAATAAGGTACATTCTATGTACAGCTTATCGAAACCTATGGAATGACAAACGAGCTTCTCGGATGGCAGGGCACAATCAACAGTGCTTTTAACCTCATAATCGGTGTTCCGGGATTTTTCCGGAGACACCTTTGGAATAATGTGTAAATGCAGACGCTTCAAAGTGATTGTCCTATAGTTCGTAAAGCGATGCATGTTATATTATAAATATGAAAATTATATCGCTCGATGTTAGGAGATACAGATATGGAAACAAAAATTAATATGATTCATGAGTATATTGATGCTCACAGAGACGAAATTATTGCAGAGCTTGCGGAGCTTACGAGAATTCCGAGTGTTGCGGACAACAATGCGGAAATCAAGCCTTTTGGAAAGCCATGCATTGATATTATGGAATATATGCTTAGAAAGGGCAGTGATTTGGGATTTGATACGCATAATTATGAGAATTATGTGGGCAGGCTTGCGCTCGACGGCAATGCAAGCATTGACGACACTATAGGTATTTGGGCGCATCTCGATGTTGTGCCGGTAGACGATAAATGGACTGTAACAGCTCCATTTGAGCCTGTTATAAAAGAGGGCTGCATCTTCGGGCGTGGCGTGAGCGATAATAAGGACTCCGCTGTTGGAGGACTGTTCCTGCTCCGTGCCTTGAAGGAGCTCGATATAAAGCTTAACCACAATATTGCGCTTTATATGGGGACAAATGAGGAAACAGGTATGCATGACCTCGATTATTATCTTGAAAAAGAATATCCGCTTCCGAAGTTTTCACTCGTACCTGATGCAGGCTATCCGGGTATGAGAGGGCAGTTCGGGCGTATCGAATTCGACCTTATATCGGACAAAGCCGTTTCGCCGGATATTATTGAATTCAATGTCGGTCAGGCAACGAATATCATTCCGAGCGAGGCGTCGATTACGCTTAGCAAGAGCATGGGCTTTGATATTTCAAAGCTCCCAACCGAGGGATATAAGCTGACGGAAACGGCAGATACGATCAAGCTTACGGCTGTAGGTACGGGCGGACATGCCGGCTGGCCTCACGGCAAGCTCAATGCACTTTATCTCATCACCAAGGCTATTTCCGAAAACGGATGCCTTGACGAGTATAATCAGGAAATTTTTGATTTTATAACAGCAGTAAATGCCGATATTTCCGGCAAGGCGCTTGGAATTGACGGTGAAGATGAATACGGTGACACGGTTTGCTCCGGCACAATGGCTTGGCTGGATGAAGAGGGCAGGCTCCGTGTAAGGCATGACACGAGATATCGTGTATCGGGCGTTTATGAAGAGCACAAGTCGGCGATTGCGGAGAATGCGGCAAAGCACGGAATGAAGCTCGAAGTAATAAGCTATATGAACGGTTCGGCAAGGGCTGCCGACAGTAAGGAAATTCGTATTGTCGCAGATACGCTTGAAGAGGTGACGGGAAACAAATATGAGCTTGATGTGAGCAGAGGCGGCACATATGCAGGTAAGCTGCCGAGAGCGCTTGCGGTAGGCTTGTCGTTTATGGACGATCCGGACTTCCCGGATTTTGTACCGGAAGGACACGGATGGGGGCATCAGCCGGATGAGCTTCTTCCACTTGACGGCTATATTACAGGGCTCAAAGCATTTGCATCCATCCTTGTGCGCCTTGACGAAGCGATTAAGTAAAGAAAAAAGACATATTTATGAAAGGGACTTTCAAATGCCGATTGTGCAGCTTGCGATATGAATAAGTCACTGTTCGGTTGGATGGAAGAATTTGAGCTGGATTTTGAAGACAGATGGAAGTATGCTCCAAAATAGCAATATCGGAAGCAGGCGATAAAAAAGCATAATATCATACCATAAATACTCCCCTTAAATCATGCAGAGCGAAAATGAGAGCCGAATGATTTGAAGGGGAGTATTTTTTGTAGAAAATGCTGATTGCAATATTTCAGAAACAGCAAAAAAGCCTGATTGTAAAAATCTGATCGGCGCAGTCGGTGTTCTTATTCGGAAGAAATATAGATATTACC
>CAYRZK010000119.1:0-4254 GCA_964428785.1 uncultured Oscillospiraceae bacterium
CTTCGAAGCATTCATTATAGTTTAATATTAAAATTTATATACAGCATTTTCAATATCCAGTGTCTCCTCCTTTATTTTTGTCTACATATAGTATTTTCTTTGCCTATCAGCAATTATTACATTAAACCCATATCTGATTTTAATGTATCTCAAAAAATTACATCCATCACAAAATTTTTCCGCATTTGGTTCTATTCACCCGAACATTTTTAAATTTGGTAACAAAAATTTCACTCAAAATTGCAATTTACAAAGAGTCATATAATAATAGCAGGTAATCCATAGACTCCCTGCTATTAAAAATAACCTGTATAAAATTGACATTATTCAAACTCAATCACGCCATCGGTGATTTTTTCTATGACTGCAAGCGACTCTACACGCACTCCGAGGCTTCTGATTTTTTCAGCTCCGCCCTGAAATTTCTTCTCTATCGCAGCCCCAAATCCTACCACCTCGGCATTTGCCTGCTTAGCGAGATCACAAAGCGCTGTTCCGGCTTCGCCGTGAGCCAGAAAATCGTCAATAATTAAGACCCTTTCTCCGTCATTCAGATACTTTTTGGAAATCCTAAGCACCGATACGGTTCCTTTTGTAAACGAGCGTGCTTCGGCGCCGTAAAATCCATCGGTCATAGTACTCGGCGCAGCTTTTTTTGCAAACACCACCGGCAAATTCCCCAGGCTTCTCGCCGTACTGCATGCGATAGGAATACCACTTGCCTCTACCGTCATCACCTTGGTCGGGCGAGAATCAGCAAAAATACGAGCAAACTCCTTACCCATCTCATCCATGAATGCAACATCAATCTGATGATTGATAAAGCCGTCCACCTTTACTATTTCGCTTCCGATAGCCTGTCCTTCTCTTAAAATTTTTTCTTCAAGTGCTTTCATTTCTGCGCCTCTCTGTCACTATGTCACTATATTTTATCAATTTCTTTTTCGTTTTCTCCCAATTCCATTTTGTGTTCCTTTGACTTTATAACCCATTGAAACACAAGGATTTCGACCCTACCGGTAACGCAAAGTCGAACCGGGACTTTGTCTTTTGCTTCTCACTTTATTTTGCGCCTCTTATGCCCAAGCATCACCTTTTGTCGCCATTTCGGTTTAAAAGCCGCTTATATGTTCTCAGCTTACCTTTTATTGCCGCATCAGTCAATATCGACACCTCACAATGTTTTCTCGTTGCCTCTTTTAATTTTATTTAGGCAGCTTCACCGTTTCCGCCGCAAGCACCGCAAAGTTTGCTGTACATGTTGCAATAAGATTGCCCTTTTCCTTTGAGAATGCATCGATTGTAAGTCTTATGAAACGCCTGCCGGCTCTTACGATACGCACATTCATTACCACTGTATCCGTTCCGTCTGCCCGTGAAAGGTAGTTTATATAAAGATCAAGCGTTGCAAGATTCGGCGACTCTGCAACCGATATGCTCCCAATCCCGGCTACAGTATCAAACAATGTCGCAAGCGCACCTCCGTGCAGCTCACCTCTCGGATTTTCCATCCATCTTTCGATTTTATATTCAACCACAAAGGTCTTTTTTTCTTCGTTCGCCGAAATGAAAACGCCGTCAAACATGCTGTTCAGCCTGCCCTCATTGCTCGTCAACTTTTTCCTGCTGTTCAGGATATATTCCACTCTCTCCGGCCATGGCAGCGCCATGCAATCCTCCACTGCTTTTACTAAATCTTTTTCTTTCATGTATTCTACTCCCTATCTTTCTTAAATTAAACCACATTAAGCTATCCTGCGTCAATTGTGCTGCTTCCGCAAGCATCCGCTGCTATTCCTTGTTCTGTGGTCATTCTTTTTATATTATCTTAAATAAAATTCACATTCAAAGCTTGTAATGCCGTCGTCTTTTTTGCCGACAACAACGATTTTCTTGGTTTCTCTGTCAATTCCGCCCGTAAAATGCAGAACATCGCCGAGCCTTGCCTCATTTACGAAGTTGATCCTTATATCCGATACATGCTGTGACATAAAATCATCTGGCAGACAATCCTCCGCAAAAGCAATATATCTCGTATTGTTCACATGCCCGTTAACATCAATATCGCTGAACACCGCTCTGCGCTCTCCAAGCTCTCTCTGCTCCTCCGGCAGCTTTATTTTACCGCATTCCATGCACTCTACTTCTTTTTCATTGGCTCTTATATATTCCGGGAAAGGATATGCCGACGGTCTTATAATCTTCCTTGTGTTCGGATTGACGGCAAGCCACACCGTGCGTGCCTGTGCAATCACTCTCCCATCTTCATTGCAAATATCAAAAAATCTGTTGAATTTGACGCCTTCTATCGACGCTTCCCATGTTTTGAGCGTAATAACGCTGTCGCCTTTAATATCTTCAAAGAATTTTATGCTCATTTTCGATACAAGGAAAACAACACCTGCCGCCTCAAGCACCCTATAAGGCAATCCTCGTCTATTGTAATCCTCTGTCGCACAATCCGACAAAAGCACCAAAAGCTCCGAAAATTTAAGTCTACCATAGTAATCACAATGACTCAGTGTGATTCGTTTATCGCTGCAATACACTGAGCCTTCATTCCATTCCCTGAATATCTTTTCATCCGTCAATTTTCTATCTCCCATGTGTCATTCTCAAAACTCAAATTACTGTTTATCATTGCGCCTATATTTGTTGAAGATAAAGGCAAAAATTACGGAATAGCAAACAGCCATACTTATGCCAACTGATATATTCCCCAATCCCAAACCATTTACAAAACCAAGTATAACACCAACTAAAATCCCCATTGTGGTTCTAAATTTATCCATACACCCAAACTCCCTTGCATTATTGAGAATCTTATTTATCTTATTGTATCATAACCATATGAATTTTTCTACCATAAGTGTAGGATTACAATGCATATGTTGCAGCATCACAATACATATATTACAGCTTAATATAAAAAACGATGCTCAGTCATCCAACCAAGCATCGCTTATTATTCATATTTGTGAGCTTTTACTTATTTGCTTCGGCAGCATCCCATTCCTCCATCCAATCACGGAATGTCCTTCCGCCGTCTATCGTTGAAATTTCTGCCATTTCATCCACAGTGAGAACAAAATCAAAAAGGTCAAGATTTGCTTTTTGTCTTTCCGAATTTTTTGAGCGAGGAATAACTGGCGTACCGCTCTGCACAAGATATCTCAATGCTATCTGCGCATTTGATTTTCCGTATTTCCCTGCAATCCTTGTAAGGATTTCGTTACCGGCAATATCTCCCAAGCCTGCTGATAACGGCGCCCATGCTTCTGCACAAGTTCCCTTTTCTGCCATATATTTCTTAAAATCATTCTGAGGATAGAATACATTTGATTCAATCTGATTGATCATTAGCAGTATTTTTACCTGCTTGCAAAATCTATCATAGCCAAGTCTGTTGAAATTGGAGATGCCTATTGCTCTTAAAAGTCCCTGCTCATAAGCCTCCTCAAGCGCTCTATACATCTCTGTTGCCTCCGGATACGGCTCGTGTACGAGATAAAGATCGAGATAATCCGTCTGAAGATTTTCAAGCGACTTTTTAACAGCTTCCCAAGTCTTTTCATAACTTGTAAATTTGTCATTTACCTTTGAAACAATAAAGATATCCTCTCTCTTCTTTCCTGCCTTTTCGAGACCGAGCTTAATGCCCTTTCCTACTTCTGCCTCATTCTTATACATATGAGCTGCGTCTATCATAGGATATCCGTTTACAATCGCACCGGCAACTGCATTGATACAAACATCATCAAACATATCCACTGTTCCAAAGCCCACAAGCGGCATCTTCACGCCATTATGCAAAGTAATATATTCCATTTCGTCCTCCTGTTTTCGTTACTGCTCGAATATTTACCGTTAATCCGCAAATTCATATGGCAGTACATATTTTTATATAAACTTCGGCTTACGATTACAGTATACATGTGAAAGAGCTCTCACTGTCACTTACAAAGCGACATTTTTTTGCACAGTCGGCACAGGCTGATATTCGCAGACAACAATGGGCGCCGCATGACAATATCATGCGGCGCCGAATTATATTATGCAGAAAATATCTTTTTTGATACTCTCGATTTTTCCGCAAAGCCTGCTCTCAGAATAATCTCCCACAAAATCATTGTCGAAAATCATCGTTCAAGCAGCCTTTACTATAAGTTGTAAAGCAGTGAAGTTAGCAAGCTGCACCCTCTGCGAGGCAGTCAAGGTTCTTCGGATTGTCGATACCCTTCTTCTTGAAGTACT
>CAYRZK010000120.1:0-4225 GCA_964428785.1 uncultured Oscillospiraceae bacterium
CTCTTAAAATTCTGTTTGAAGCTGATTTTAATCTTGTCCGGAATATTTTCCGGTCTTTCGATAAGCTCCATATGTTCGAGCATTTTTTCTCTCGAAAGCGCACGCTTTGTAAGATGCTCCGTATTGTGCTGCTTGAAGCGCCTTATGATTTCTTCCTGTCTTGCAATCTCAGTCTGCTGCTTTTCGTATGCCTTAATTTCGGATTCACGGCGTGCGGCTTTTTGCTCCGCAAATGCGCTGTAATTACCGTTATATGTATATAGCCTGTGATTTTCTACTTCAAAAATCCTGTTTACGAGCTGATCCAAAAAATATCTGTCATGCGAGATTACAATAATCGTTCCTTTATATGCTTTAAGATACTGTTCAAGCCATTTAAGTGTGCCTATATCAAGATGATTGGTAGGCTCGTCAAGCATCAGTATATCAGGCTTTTTGAGAAGTAAGCATGCGAGTGACAGCCTCGTTCTCTCGCCTCCGGAAAGCGTGGAAATCTTCTTATTGTAAAAATCTTCGGTAAATGCCATGCTAGAAAGCACGCCGTTTATCTCGCTTTTATATGTATATCCGCCGTCCCGTTCAAAACGATGCTGCATACCGTCAAGCCGTGCGAGCAGCCGTGTCACATCCTCGCCGTTTTCGGACAGTATTGCTATCTCGTCCGATAAAGCGTGAATTTCATCTTCAAGCCTTCTTAAATCCTTAAATATTTCAAAAGCTTCTTCAAAAACCGTTCGTTCAGACTTAAAATCATCGTTCTGCTTGAGATAGCCTATCGTCAGATCCTGCGATATGAAATAATTCCCTTTTTCATATGGCATTTCTCCGGCAAGTATCTTCATCAAGGTCGTCTTTCCTGCGCCGTTCGCTCCGATAAGTCCGATACGCTCTCCGCCGTTTATATGAAACGAAATATCTTTTAATATGATATCCGTTCCGTATTCTTTTGTTATATCAGTAGCACTTAATACTATCATTTCAAATTCCTTTGCTAATAATTGTACCTGTCTAAATCGGCAAATGCGGATACGCATCAAGGTCAAGATCGCTCACTTGCCCTGCTTTATAAGCATAATATGCCGCACATCCGATCATCGCCGCATTGTCCGTACAGAGTACCGGATTAGGGCAATACATTGTAATGCCTTTTTGGGCACAAGCTTCTCCGAGCATCATGCGGAGTGCACTGTTCGCAGCCACTCCTCCTGCCAGCACGAGCTTATCCTTACCCATACGCACTGCCGCATCGACAGTCTTTTTTACTATCACCTCAAGTACAGCCTGCTGGAACGATGCCGCAATATCAGCCGGATTTATTTTACGCCCTGCCTGTCTTTCGGAATTAATATAATTAAGCACGCCTGTCTTAATCCCGCTGAACGAAAAGTCCAAGCTGTCTTTTTCAAGATATACTCTCTTAAACTCAACTGCATGAGGGTCGCCCTCCTTTGCGAGCTTATCTATGAGCGGTCCGCCGGGATATCCGAGTCCGATAACTCTCGCCACCTTGTCGTAAGCCTCACCTGCAGCATCGTCTCTCGTCTGTCCAAGCACATGACATTCATTATAATTCGTCACTTCCACAATCTCAGTATGTCCTCCGGATATGACGAGCGCTGTAAACGGCGGCTTGAGCTCCTTGTATTCTATGTAATTGGCGCTGATATGCCCCTGTATATGATTAACACCTACCATCGGCTTGTTAAATGCGAGCGAAAATGCCTTTGCCGTAGCAATTCCTATAAGAAGTGCTCCGACAAGCCCCGGTCCCTTCGTTACTCCGATCAAGTCTATTTCGTCCCATGTTACTCCGGCTTCACTCATCGCCTGCTCCGTCACTGCATTTATATTTTCAAGGTGGTGGCGTGATGCTATTTCGGGCACCACACCTCCATAAGCCTTGTGTATTTCTATCTGTGTTGAAATAACATTGGAAAGCACCTCACGCCCGTCGGCGAGCACCGCAACCGATGTTTCGTCGCAGCTTGATTCAAATGCGATTGTTAAAAATCTACCGTCTTTCATCACAACATACCTTTCTCACCTACGATACATGTATTGTCCGCCGTCATATGTCTGCAATTCTCACAAGACTGATAATCTGTCATGTTAAACATGCTGATATCATGTCTGCGTGAAAATCTGCTGCAATGGCTTGCCGTAACAGACATATCCTCGCCGAATTCATAATCGTAATCTCTGTAATTTCTATCCATACCGCCCTCCGTAATGCTTTATACAGCTATTATTGGAGGGAGTTTTCACTTTTATACCGCTTTATTCGTATTTATTCGTGCAAAAGCTGCTATATTTTAAAATATATAACAGCTACCCTGCCGCCTCTCGGCAGGCTCGCTGCGCTCCTATTTCCAATGCAATGCTCCGCAAGGCAATTCGCCATTCTCACGCCTGCGCCACATTATTATCGCATCTTCGCCGTTATCTTCATAATATCCCGGTCTTAACCCTGCCGCTTTAAATCCGAATTTGCGATAAAGCTTCTGCGCCGGAATATTCGATGCTCTTACTTCAAGCGTATGCGCCATTACGCCGTTTTTTTCGGTCACATCTATCAATGCTTTTATGATAGCCTCGCCGATATGCTTTCGCCGCCAGTCCGGATGAACGGCAACATTTGTTATATGTCCTTCATCAACTATCAGCCAAATCCCGACATAGCCTACCACTTTTCCGTCCACCTCACCGACAACATAAAGCGCAAGCTCGTTCTCGACTATCTCATGCACTATCGTGTCAAGACTCCATGGCGATGCAAAGCAAAGCTCCTCTATCTCTGCGATTTCTTCGGCATCCTTAGGCACGGCTGCTCTCACAATAAGCTCGGATTTCATTACTTTTTCTCTGCCTTTCTTGCTTCTTCAAGCTTTCTTTCCGCCTCGGCTTTTCTCATATATTCGGGATGAAGCTGCCCATAAGGCAGCGCCTTGCCCGCATTCAACCGTTCCAGCCCAAGCTTGGCAATATATTTTGCATGCTGTGTACTGCCGTCAATAACGCATGTGATATTCCTGCTGCCAAGAAATTCATCGGCTTTCTCACCGTAAGCTGCACATCCGTCTCCATACAGCTTCACCTCACGCATAACGGTATCGCTGCAAATATTTTCTACCGCCTCCGCAAGCTTTTCGAGAAATTCCATAAGGTCGTATGCACCGCCCTTGACTGTCTCTGTAATGACACCATTTTCCCATCTGTATGCTCCGGCATAGACTTGATTTCGTCTTGCATCGAACATCGGCACGATGATGCCGCCGTAATTTTTATCGGCATATGCAAACGACTCAAGCGTTGGAACAGCAATCGACGGTATATTTTTGGCTTGGCAAAGCGCACGCCCCGTCGATACTCCTATTCTTATTCCGGTAAACGAGCCGGGTCCCTGTGACACCGCTACTGCCGCAAGGTCATCCATTTCGATTGAGTAATAATCGAGTATTTCTTCTATCATGGGCGCAAGCCTTTGAAGATGATTAAGTGTTCCGTCAGATACTCTTGCCGCTCCATGCCCCGTTTCGTTTATAATTGCCACGGAACAATGCGGCCCTGTTGTTTCTATCGCAAGTATATACATATCTACTCCTCCTTAAGGGAAACCTCATATACCCGTTCCCCTTCGTTTGCACCGTACGCAAGTCTGAGCTCAATAGCTCCGGCAGGTATTATTTCCGGCGACAAATCCGCCCATTCCACAATCGAAACGCCGTCACCGAATATATATTCCTCAGCCCCGATTTCAAAAAGCTCGTCCGGATCGTACACCCTGTATACATCAAAATGAAAAAGCGGAAGCCTGCCTGTCCGATATTCACGCACTATCTGAAAAGTCGGGCTTACTATCATTTCCGTAATTCCCAACCCCTCGGCAATATATTTTGTCAATGTGGTTTTTCCCGTTCCGAGCTCACCTATCATTGCAATAACATCGCCTGGCTCCAACATATTTGCCAATGCCAGCCCGAAGGCTCTGGTTTCTTCTTCATTTTTAATTACTGTTTTTTTATCAAAAATATCAGCGTTTTTCATCATATCTATGAAATCCTCCAATATTTTATTTTATCATACAGTGCCTCAGGTTTTCAATATTTCGGCATTAAAATATGCTGCTTGTCAATCGGTTAATCCTCACATTGACTTACCGGCAGAGCCGGATGCTGTCAAACACACCGAAATACTGCCTTGACATATATCCGCTCTTATATTAGAA
>CAYRZK010000121.1:0-4221 GCA_964428785.1 uncultured Oscillospiraceae bacterium
AAGCAAAGCCACTACCAGCTTAATAAATCTTTTTATCATATTTCCGCCTCCTTTCTTTCTTAAAATAACCACCGGGCTGCACGGCTCCCCTGCCGCACATAAAAGCATGGTATTGATAACAGGCAAAGATTAAAACACCTTGTTATGCGCATGGTTACTTCCCAAAATGCCAAAACTTCCCCAGTTTATAAACAAGTATACTCCAAAACCCTTTTTTATGCAAGTATACAAAAGTATACGAATAATCTCTGTAATAATCCCACCGACTGTGATATATTACGGTTGAGAAGCAGTGCGAAAACAGCATCCATGCAGATGAAAAAGTCTGTTTTATCACTAAATCGTCACATTCTTTATGCTTTTTGTTTTATAATAAATTAAAACAGTCAGCTTCTATAAATATTGCGGAGGTTTATATGTATAAATTATTGGTAGTAGATGACGAACAGAAGATCCGTGAGGTTATACGGGAATACTCTGAATTCAACGGATATTCCGTTGACGAAGCCGAAGACGGCATGAGCGCCGTAGGGCTTGTAAAACTGAACGATTACGACCTTATAATTATGGATATTATGATGCCTAAGCTCGATGGCTTTACGGCATGTAAGGAAATCAAAAAAATAAAGAACATTCCTATCATCATGCTCAGTGCACGAGGCGAGGAGTATGACAAGCTTTTTGGATTTGAGCTCGGTGTTGACGACTATGTTGTGAAGCCTTTCAGCCCGAAAGAGCTCATGGCACGAGTAAATGCCGTCATTGCAAGGAGCAAGGCTTCTTCCGATACATCCAAGGACGAGCTTGTTTTTGGCGGTCTTGTTATCAACATTCCCGCAAGAACCGTAACCGTTGACGGCAAAAAGATAGAACTCACACCTAAAGAATATGAGCTTCTTTTTTATCTTGTCGAAAACAGAAACCTTGCACTTTCAAGAGATAAGTTGCTTCAGGATATTTGGGGCTATGACTTTTTCGGCGATGATCGTACAATAGACACTCATATTAAAAATCTCAGAAACAATCTCGGTCCTTACAGGGATTTTATCGTTACATTAAGAGGGGTAGGTTATAAATTTGAATTTGAGTAATACGAAAACAGCCAAGCTGTCAGCCGGCTTGAAGCCCGACTTCCGAAGCCTTAAATTTAAGCTTTGGCTGCATTTTTTCCTTTTTACCGTGATGATTCTCGGATTTTTATGGTTTCTGCAAATATTTTTCCTCAACAATTATTATGAGGAAATGAAAATAAAAGATACTCACGATATTGCTCACAATATTACTATGATGTACGGCAATGAAGACTTTATAGCCGATGTGTCGGAGCTGTCGTCCAGCAACGATATGTATATTCACATCGAAGCAAGCGACGGCTCTATCATTTTTGAGCCTGCAACATACGGAGACAAGCATGCAAGCTATGCAGCATACATCAAAGGCATCGACCGTATACGCAGCGAGCTTGCCAAGTCCGACTCAAAAAGTGTCGCTCTTACGGTGCCTGTAGCGGATACAAACTATAAGATGCTGTCGTATGCCACTTATCTTGATACAACACCGGGACATGAGATAGTGCTTTACCTTTTCTCGCCGCTGTATCCTGTTGAGTCAACAATTTCAATATTGACCAATCAGCTTTTTACAGTAACAATCCTGTCGCTTGTCATCGCTTCTATCATCGGTATTATACTCGCAAGGCGTATTTCAAAGCCTATTGACAATATAAGCAAAACGGCAAAGCGCCTCGCAAAAGGCGAATTCGGAATTATCTTTAACGGTGGGCATTATTCGGAAATAATAAACCTTGCCGACACATTAACATATACATCTATGGAGCTTGAAAAGGCTGCAAGGCTGCAAACAGACTTGATTGCAAATGTTTCACACGATATCAGAACGCCTCTCACCATGGTTAAATCATATGCCGAGATGATAAGGGATCTGTCCGGAGATAATCCTGTCAAGAGGGATGCACATCTTCAGGTTATCATAGACGAAGCCGATCGCCTGAATGTCCTTGTAAACGATATGCTCGTCATGTCGAGGATGCAGTCGGGAGTAACGGTGCTTGAAAAGCATACATTCTCAATAAAGGATGCTACTGAAACGATACTCCAATCATACGGTGTTTTTATCGAGCAGGAGGGCTACACGATAATCTTCAACTGCCCTGAAGATATCAAAATCAATGCGGACGAGGTCAAGATCAAGCAAGTCATCTATAATCTTCTGAACAATGCTGTTAAATACTGCGGCATCGACCGCACCGTATATGTCAGCGCTGTCAAAAAAAGCGGCAAGCTCAGATTTGAGGTTACTGATCACGGGATGGGCATAGAGCCTGAAGAGCTGGAGCATATTTGGGACAGATACTATAAAGCCAGCACCAACCATGTCCGTACCACTAACGGAAGCGGTCTCGGTCTTTCCATCGTCAAGAACATACTTATATTGCACAAGGCTGAATTCGGCGTAAACAGCGAAGTCGGTCACGGAAGCACATTTTGGTTTGAGCTTAAAATATAACAGAATACCAAGCGAGGATACCTCTTTTTATTATTCCGAAAATATCGCTTAAGATACTTTCGGAATATCATGAAGTCTACCGCTTAAAGTCTAATCGGCGCAGCCGTCATTATTACTTATTCTCTATTGCTTTTATTGCTTCACGAATATTTTTCACGCCTATAAGCTTTATTCCGGCAGGCATATCGTCTTTTTTCTCCATGAGCCTCGATGCATTGCGTGCCGGGAGTATTACTTTGGTAAAACCCATACGACCGGCTTCTTTTACAATCTTGTCTGCACTCTTGACGCTCCTGAGCTCGCCAGTCAGCCCTATTTCTCCGAGTATCAGTGTTTTTGCATCTATCGCCGTGCGCTTGTATGCGGAATATATCGCAAGCGCTACAGCCAGATCTATCGTTGTATCCTCCGGGCGCAGTCCTCCGACAATATTCACATATACATCGTGATTTATGAGCGACACGCTTGCTTTTCTGTCAAGCACCGCAAGTATCATATTGAGACGGGAAATATCAACACCGATCGCACTTCGGCGTGCAAAGCCGACATTTGCGGGCGCCGCCAAAGCCTGAATTTCAAAAATCAAAGGCCGAGTACCCTCGTAAACCGCACTCGCTGCGGCGCCCTCCGTGCCAGGCTCCATTTCCTCAAGAAAGCTCTCCGACAGATTTTTCACTTCACGCAAGCCCTCTTCCGCCATTTCAAATGCCCCTATTTCACTCGTAGTCCCGAAACGATTCTTGTGCGAACGAAGAATTCTAAGCTCCCGTGTTCTTTCTCCGGTAAAATTAAGTACGCAGTCCACAAGATGCTCCACGATTTTAGGCCCGGCAAGCTCGCCGCTCTTTGTAACATGCGCCACTATAAATATCGGCACACCTGTTACCTTACCTACTCGCATAAGTATATTGCCGCATGCCCTCACCTGAGACACGCTTCCCGGCGCCGAGTCCATCTCCGCCGTATACATAGTTTGAATCGAATCTATTATAACAAATACCGGCTGAAGTGCTTTGCACACCTCTTCCACATTTTCCATATTTGTTTCGGAAAGAATGAAAAGATTGTCGATACCATCACCTGCACAAACACGGTCTGCTCTCATCTTAATCTGCTCCTCAGACTCCTCGCCCGAAACATACAGCACCTTTCCGTACTTTTTTGCCAGATGTGCGGCAGCTTGGATAATAAGCGTTGATTTGCCTATGCCCGGTTCACCTGAAATCAATGTAAGCGAGCCTTTTACGAGTCCACCGCCCAGCACACGATTAAGCTCACCGATACCGGTATCAAGACGCCTGTAAACCTCGGAATTTATCTCCTTTAACGGCATCACCTTTGCTCTGCGTGCACCATTCGAGCCTGCTGTGCCTGACATTCCGTGTATGCCGCCCATCGTTCGGCTGCGTTTATCATCCTCGTTTACATCTATTACTTTTTCTTCCACCATGCTGTTCCATGCTCCGCAAATGCACTGTCCCATCCATTTAGGGCTCTCATATCCACATTCTTGGCACACAAAAACAGTTTTCGCTTTTTTAGGCATAAATCCTCCCATGCAGCGCACTCTTTTGCTGCGTTTTCGCTTCGCAAACATTTGTTCTTTTATGCTATCTTATCACATTTCAGCCCTGCTGTCCATATTTATCTTAAACCACATTTGCTTTCACACATAGACACAATAAATATATACAC
>CAYRZK010000122.1:0-4214 GCA_964428785.1 uncultured Oscillospiraceae bacterium
GCTAAGAGCAGTCATGGAAGTGTACGGATGCGATGTTTCATGGGATGCCAAAAACGGAAGAGCCATACTTAAACAGGGAGATACTACGGTATATGTTCCGGTGGGAAGCCGAAAGCTTACATATAAAAAAGGTACGCAGCAGGCTGTCAAAACGGTTGTAAATGACACGGAAGCCGTAATAATAAACGGGAGAATATATATTCCGATCCGTGCTGCTGTGGAGCTTCTCGGCGGCAGCGTTTCGTGGAATTCGGAAAAAAGGAGTGTAGTAATTGAGAGGTAAGAAGGCATCGGCGATTGTCGCAGCTGTTGTGGTAATGCTTGCGGTCATTATGACGGCAGGGTGCGGAAAACTGAATACCGGCGGCGGAGTAAACGGTAGCGAACATGGCACAGACAGCGAGCAGGGCTATTGCACTGTTTCGATAGTATGCGGCACGCTTGTCGAGAGAGACGGTATTTCGGCGCAGCTCAGGGAAATAATACCGGAGAATGGTATAATCCTTGAAGAAACAGAGGTAGAAGTCAGTGACGGCATGAGCGTGTTTGATGTGCTGCTTACCGTGACTCGTGATAATGATATACATATGGAATTTGTTGAAACTCCGATTTACGGCAGCAAATATATAGAGGGGATTGCGAATATTTATGAGTTTGACGGAGGCGAGCTTGCGGGCTGGATGTATGCCGTAAACGGAGAATTCCCAAATGTGGGATGCAGCAGCAAAGAAGCTGCGCCCGGTGATGTGATAGAATGGATTTATACCTGTGATCTCGGTCGTGATATAGGAGCGGACGACATCAAGCAGGCATCAGAATAGTCGGCAGGCTTGAGGAGGTATATAATGAGGGATGCTTTCGGACAGTATCATCCGATTGTTAATTTTATATATTTCAGCTATGTAATAGGCATAAGCATGTTTTTTATGCACCCCGTGATGCTGGTGATTTCGGCTGCGGGGGCTTTTGCGTATTCAATATATATTTCCGGCAGGAGAGCTGTTGCATTTAATATATGCGGAGCGCTGCCGATGATGATGCTTTTTGCCGGTATGAATCCGCTTTTTAACCACAGAGGCATTACGACGCTTTTTTATTTCAGAAACAACCCTATAACACTTGAATCGATGCTTTACGGGATTACGGCAGGGCTGATGCTTGGAAGCGTCATAGTTTGGTTCTCATGCTTTAACAAGATTATGACAAGCGACAAGCTTGTTTATCTTTTTGGCAGGCTCATCCCGTCGCTTTCACTCGTTGTTTCGATGGTGCTTAGATTCGTGCCGAGGTTTGGAGAGCAGATGAAAAGGGTAAGCGAGGCACAGAAGCCGTCTGCCGGAGAGGATAAGGCGAGTGTGTGGGTGCGTATAAAGCGTGGGATCGGAGTGCTTTCGATAATGCTCACATGGGCTCTTGAAAATGCCGTCGATACGGCAGATTCGATGAATTCAAGAGGATATGGGCTTTCGGGACGAACTGCATTTACGATTTACAGATTTGAAAGGCGTGATGTGCTTGCTGTTTCGGTTGTAGCTGCGGCAGCGGCATTTATCATGTTCTGCGGCTTTACGAGGCGGTTCTTTATAATATATTTTCCGTACATTTCGATGAATGGCTTGACATATGGTGTGTGCGCTGCATATTGTATGCACATTATAATATGCTTTATGCCGCTTATGATTGACTTATGGGAGGAGAGAAGATGGCGACACTTGCAGTCAGAAATTTAACATTTTCATATCCGATGCGTGAAAAACCTGCACTCGACAATATCAATCTGAGCTTCGAGCAGGGCGAGCTTGTGCTGCTCTGCGGCAGGTCGGGCAGCGGCAAGACCACGCTTCTCAGGCATTTCAAAGCGGCGCTGATGCCTGCCGGTAACAGAACAGGCGGAGTGTATTATATCGAGGACGGCGCAAAAAATGCTGTACCTATCGAGAAGATGGACAAGCGCAGTATGGCGGCAAGGGTCGGATATGTGTTCCAAAATCCGGACAATCAGATTGTAACGGATAAGGTGTGGCACGAGCTTGCTTTCGGGCTTGAAAATCTTGGGATGGATAATAATACGATAAGGCTGCGTGTATCGGAAATGGCGAGCTTTTTCGGAATACAGGAATGGTTTGAAAAGGATGTCAGAGAGCTTTCGGGCGGACAGAAGCAGCTCCTGAGTCTGGCATCGATTATGGTGATGCAGCCGGAGGTGCTTGTTCTCGATGAGCCTACAAGCAGGCTTGACCCCATAGCCTCAGATGATTTTATGACGATGATCAAAAAAATCAATCGTGAGCTCGGTGTTACTGTGATTATGTCGGAGCAGCGGCTTGAAACCGTGTTTGCGGATGCAGACAGGGTGGTGGTTATGGACGGCGGCAGAGTGGTTTCCGATTCGTCGCCGTGCGATGTCGGAGATGTTTTGGGAAGAGCGCTTCCTGCTTCGGTACGCATTTACAAGGAGCTTGTTAAGTATGGCATAGGAAGCGAATATAAATCTCCTCTCAATGTGCGTGAGGGGCGAGCCTGGCTGAATATGATCGGCGAAAATATAAATATATATAAGCCCGAAACGGGAGAAGCGTTCAAAAGCCTTAAAACAGTTAAAATGCTTGAAACGGTTGAGACACATCGAGAAGCGCCGTGCAGTAAACGGAACGATAATACAGCAAAAAGCAGGATGTTGAGCCGGAAGCAGATAGAGGTCGGGAATGTCTGGTTCAGATATGAAAAAAAAGGAAAGGATATACTCAAGGGGCTTTCGTTTGAGGTTAATAAGGGCGAGATATTTGCCATACTCGGCGGGAACGGCTCCGGCAAAACGACCGCACTCAAAATGATTGCAGCAAGAGTAAAGCCATATCGTGGAAGTGTAAAAATAAACGGTGGGCGAGTAAGTATGCTTGCACAGGATCCGCAGCTGATGTTTTCGGAAAATACCGTGAGTGCGGAGCTGTATGCGGCGGCGCATGAGCGATGCCGAAAAAGCACAGAGCTTATAGGTCTTTCGGACTCCGAGATGATTTCGGAAGCATGGGAGCGTGTGAAAATGGTTTCGGAAAAGCTTGCGCTTACAGATGTTTTGGACAGCCATCCGTATGACTTGTCCGGCGGCGAACAGCAGAAAACAGCGCTGGCGATGGTGCTGCTCGATGAGCCTGATATAATACTTCTTGATGAGCCGACCAAAGGTCTTGATGCCGAGATGAAGCATGGTTTCGGAAAAATCCTTTGCGGTATGAAAGCGGAGGGCAAGACGATAGTTCTCGTTTCGCATGATATGGAGTTTTGTGCCGAAACGGCTGACAGATGTGCGCTGATGTTCGGAGGAAGCTTGACTGCATGTGGCAGTACACATGAGTTTTTCTCCGGGAACAGCTTTTATACCACGGCTGCAAATCGTATGGCAAGGCACATATATCCGAGTGTCGTAACGGCAGAGGATGTTATTTCGCAGGTTTTGGCTGATTCTGGCAGGCATATTGAAGATGCATCCGGCGATAAGAGCGGAAGTGTAAAAAATATCGAAGCTGATGGCGACACGGACGGTTATTCAGGCAGGAATATCGAAAGGGGCAAGGGCGGCAGCAGCGCCGATGGCGGAAGCATACAAGATTTCGAGAAGTATGGCGGTGAGGATATGTGCGGCGACAACGATATGATTATCCTTGAGACGGAGACCGCCAATAATAAAGAAAAGCATATGAGCAAGGTTCGCTGTATAATTTTCATTATCATGGCGACGCTGTTTGCATCAGCCGCATTTGCAGGGGCATATATTTCGGACGGCAGGAAATATTATTTTGTGAGCATGATGATGGTAATATTCGCAATGGTGCCGTTTGCGTTTATGTTTGAAAGAAAAAAGCCGAGAGCAAGGGAGCTTGTTATGATATCGGTGCTTTCGGCGCTTTGCGTTACGGGGCGTGCAGCATTTTTTATGCTGCCGTCGTTCAAGCCTACAGCGGCGCTCGTGATGATTTCGGGGATATGTCTCGGGCCGCAATCGGGTTTCCTGATAGGGGCTGTAAGCGGCTTTGTTTCAAACTTTTTCTTCGGACAGGGACCGTGGACACCTTGGCAAATGCTGGCATATGCGGCTGTCGGGCTTGCTGCCGGAATAAGCGGGCTTGTTGTAAATTGGAAGCATCACAGAGCAGCACTCGTGCTGTTCGGCGCTTTTTCGGCATTTTTTATTTATGGCGGGATAGTGGATATAT
>CAYRZK010000123.1:0-4161 GCA_964428785.1 uncultured Oscillospiraceae bacterium
GTAGAGGTGGACGATGGAAGAAGTTATAGTTGCAGCGCAAGATATTGAAGAGGGTGACAGCATAGCACGCAATATGTTTAAAACAACGAGAGTAACGAAGGACAACCTTATACCGGGAGCGCTGCGAGAGGATGATATCGGAAATATAGTCGGAAAAGTTGCGGATAGAGCAATAATTAAAAAGAGTCAGGTGTCACAGGTGTTTTTTGATGATTCGGATTCGGTTATAGAAAAGGGCAAGAGTATATTTGTTATTAAAAGCGAATGGCTGTATTCGAGAAGCAGCTCTCTCAGAAGCGGCGATATGATAAAAATATATAATGCAGGTGGCGATCGCTTGTTTGGAACATATAAGGTCGCTTTCGTTAAGGATGACAATGAGCAGGAGGTTGTTGAGGCTGATGGATTTGCTCCGTCAAAGAATATACTTGACAGAAAAATGAGCAGCAGACCTGCTAATCATGTTGAGATTATTGCGACCTTGGATGAATATTGTGCAATTATGAATTATGTCATTGCAGAGGGAAGCGGGCTCATGCTTGTACAAGAAGGAGAGTTTTAACAGATGGATAATTTGTATGTTTTTCACGGAACGGACAGAAAAGTGGGAGTGACGATGCTGGCACAGTCGGTGGCGGAATGTGCGGCACGACTTGTGCGTACGGAGGATATATTGCTTGTAACCTTGAGCGGAAGAAGAAATGCCCAGTACTTGAAAGACGATGTGACGCCTATCGACAGTTATAGAGCTAAGCTCGAAAGCGGCATAGGGATACTTAAATGTGAGATAGACAGAGCTAAAAACCTACCGAATCTATATATGATAAGTGGAATACAAAACGAGAGAGAAGAGCGCATGTATATGCCTGAAATGGCAAGAGCGCTTTTAAAGGATGTATGCAGTCAGTTTAGAATTGTGATAGCAGACTGCGGAAGTGAGCTTGATAACGGGCTGGCTGTGGGCGGCTTGATATCTGCTAAACAGGTATTCATGATTCTTTCTCAGAATGAATCGACGCTCAGGCGATTTGAGCATATTAAAAAGCTTTACAGCGACCTTTCAATAAATTTCGATGGAGTAATCGTAAACAAATATTCTGAGCGAGATCCGTACAGCAGCGGATATATCAGAAAAAGACTGGGGATAGATACAGCTGAATTTTTCAAAGTAAATCTTGCATCGCTCGGCAGGCATGCGGAGATGGAATACAGAACAATTCTTGATATGAATGATGACGAATTCATAAAGGATATTGAACAGATAACATTTAAACTGCTTGGCAATGCAGGTATAGAAAGTGTGAGTAAAAGGAAGGGCAGATGGAAAGGTTTTATTTAGGTGATTTTATTGACAACAGAGCCGGCGGAAGCAGTGAAACAGACAGTGCGGAGTATAAGACTTCTGCCGGCGCAAAACCATTTGATGAAATCTGCAAGCTTATATATGAAGAGTTTCGAGTGGAGTGGGAGGATGAAAGGAATAATGCTGAACTGCTCCTTGAGATGCAAAAAAAGGCAATAACGGGCTGCGCTCCGGAGGTGAATTTCTTTAAAGAAAAAATAAAGGGATATTTGGGGAAGCATGGGCTCCTAAACGCTGAATTTCCTGATTGGTATGAAAGTATAGAGGATGGAGTTTACCATGAAAACTGGGGCGTGGCATCTGTTGCCGAATGGTTTTCGGAAAAGTACAAGGAGTCGTCATCTGCCAAAATAATAGGTGACAGAGTATATTTCTTGGAAAACGGCAAAATGACCTTGAAGCCTCAGAAAATACCGGAAGCACGGCGTGAACAGCTTATTAGGTCATTCCTGCTGATGACGCCCGGCGAGCGTCTCGATAAGGACTTTCATGAAGTGTATATGCTTGACGGCACAAGAATTACGATTTTCAGAAGGAATATGGTAAAAAAGGGGCAGGATGTGATCATTTTCAGAAGATATATTGTTCCGTCATATACTTTTGAAGAACAGGCATTGAGGGGTACGATACCGAATAACAGTCTTGAGTTTTTCAAGAGCATGGCAAAGCTGGGGTATAATGTGGCATTTCTCGGAGCGGTCAGAACAGCTAAAAGTACATTTTTATCAACTTGGCAGACATATGAAAATTATGAGCTTGAGGGAGTAATGGTTGAAACCGATCCGGAGCTGCCTATGGAAAAACTCATGCCGGAAGCGCCAATCGTGCAGCTTATTGCCGATGGAGAAAGACTTTCGGCAATTACCAAAAATCTTTTAAGAAGCGATGCCGACTATTTTATAATGGCGGAGGCAAGAGACGGCATTGCACTCGATACCGTCATAAGAGCGGCAGCTAAGGGCACTCGCCGTATGAAAATAACATTTCATACAAGAAATCCACGCCGTTTTCCGTATGATGTGGCGGGCGAAATCACCAGTGCGCTTGGCGGTGATATAAATTATATAGCCGGAAGAGTCGCAGCATCCTTTGATTATCTTTTCCATTTTGTACAGCTTTCGGATAAGTCGAAGAAAAGGCTGAGCAGCATATATGAACTCGGTGTTGATGAAACCGGCAAGGAAATCAGATTTATAGAAATATGCAGGTATGATTACGATAAAGATGTATGGGAATGGAATTATGAAATATCACGGGATAAATACGAGGCAGGGATGCAGGAAAACAAGGAACTGTTTATCAAGTTTAAAAGCGAGTTGAAAAAACTGGCAGAGGTACAGGGGGAATAGTACGGGATGAAATACAGAATTGCGGAAACAGTACATACAAGCTTTTATGTTTTTCTTGTGATGGGGATGCTGCTTCTTTTCAGGAAAGATATTAAGGCGATAATATGGCGAATTAAAATGACTCGGCGTTTAAAAACTCGAAAGAAACAAATAGAGGAAAATAGAATTGCAAAGCATCTTAACATGCTGATGGCAACGGCAGTTTCGCCTCATTTTTCCGCAAACCATTTTTGTGTCTTGTCAGGCATTGTATTTACAGTAGTTTTGATTCCGGGATTGAGAAACTATAAACCGCATATGGCAGTATTCTTTGCCTTACTTATAGGAATAATGCCATATTTCTTCCTTAGAATAAGGCTTGAAAGCATACGGCATAAAGCCAGCTTTGAGGGAGAGGCTTTTGTAACATCATTGTTGTCCAAATATAGGATATCATCGTTTGATATGCAAAGAGCATTGGAGCTTCTCGTCGAAGACGAAAAAGTGCCTGAGATTTGTAAAAAGCTTATGATTCCGGCGATAATGAAAGCAAGAATGACCGGAGATAAAGGAGAAATCAAAGAAGCATTTGATGAATTTCATTTTGCTGTTAATACCAATTGGAGCAGAATGGCAGTATATAATATTGCGGCTTCTTTTTCGAGCGGAATAGATGTGACAGGAGCGCTTGAGGATATAATGATGCAGCTTAGAGAAGCACGCATGATTTCGGAAGAACGAAAAAGACTTAATTCGGAAGCGAATAGGCTGGTTATGTTCATGGTGCCGGTATCATATGCATTATCGCTTGTGCTTGCTGTAAAATATGTTGGAGTAAAGCCTGCGGTGCTGATAAAAAATCAGTTTTTTACACCTCAAGGATTTGCGCTTTTCATCGGCATAGTTTTTATGTTTCTTATAAATACGGCGATGCTTAAAATATTGGAAAATAAGAGATTTGATTATTAGGGGTGGGAGTTTGGAACTTAGCGATAGAATAGTGCTGGCAGTTATCTATGCAATGTTTTGCGGTGGAATTGTTGTAACAATACGCAGTATACCGTCTAAAATAAGGTTGAAAAGAATAAATGAGCTGCCTGATATAAAGAAAAAGGTATATGAAGCAGTGAAAAAATTTAGCGGTATAGGATTATTAAGAACAGCGCAGCTTGATAGAATGGACAGAGCGATTTACGAAGATTTGTCATATTTGCACAATCTTATTGTAGCACACAAAGGAATGATAAACAGTGATTCGGTAATCAGCAGCCTTGCCGAGAGGGATGGCATGTTAAAAAGAACTTACATAAAAATGCTTTCGCTTATGCGAACCGGCAGAGTAAGCGATGCGGAGCAGTGTATGATTAACGAAACAGGTACGGAAATGGGCAAAGAATTTGCGGCGCTTTTGATATCATGGGAGCATATACCGCCGCAGCAATTAAAAGAAGTAATCGTTTCACATAGGAT
>CAYRZK010000124.1:0-4153 GCA_964428785.1 uncultured Oscillospiraceae bacterium
ATAAAAGGCAGCCTCCAAGTAATATTAAAAGAAAATAATAACGATTAAATCGATATATCATAATTGTTGAATGAGGAAGAGGAACAGATATGAAAAAATATGACATTATTATAGTAGGTGCGGGAGCAGCAGGTGTATATCTTGCATATGAGCTTACAAAGCTCGATACAAAGGCTTCCGTGCTTATGCTCGATAAGGGAGCAGAGCTTGTCGAAAGACATTGCCCGATAAAGCTCGGCAAAACGGCAAATTGTGTGAAGTGTTCGCCATGCCATATCATGAACGGATACGGCGGAGCAGGCTCGCTGTCGGACGGAAAATACAATATTACGAACGAATTCGGCGGAGACCTGCATAAATATGTGGGAAAAGAAAAGGCACTTGAGCTTATGGAATATGTCGATGAAGTGCTTTGCAGCTTCGGCGGTTCGGAAGCAAAGCTGTATTCAACGGCAAGCGGAGATTTAAAAACACAGGCACTTCGTCATAATCTGCATCTCCTTGATGCCAAGGTAAGGCATCTCGGAACGGACAGGAATGTTGAAATCCTCGGAAGAATTTACGAATATACCAAGCAGAAGATCGACATGCTGTTCCGTACGGGCGTGGATACGGTAAGAAAAAATGATAACGGCGAATTTGTAATAAAGACGGATAAGGGCGAAGAATATTCGTGCAATGACCTCGTGCTGGCTACAGGGCGTTCGGGCTCAAAATGGATAGCACAGACATGCTCACAGTTCGGTATAGAGCAGAAGTCCAATCGTGTTGACATAGGCGTGAGAGTGGAGCTTCCGGCTGAGATTTTTAAGCATATTACGGACGAGGTATATGAAAGCAAGATCGTATATAAGACAGATAAATATAACGATATGGTAAGAACCTTCTGTATGAATCCTTACGGAGAGGTTGTTTCGGAAAATACGAACGGTATCGTTACAGTAAACGGACACAGCTATGCGGCGAAGGAGCTCAGAACGGAAAATACCAACTTTGCGCTTCTCGTTTCAAATACATTTACTGAGCCTTTCAGAAACAGCAATGAATACGGTGAGTCTATAGCTCGTCTTTCAAATATGCTCGGAGGCGGAGTACTTCTCCAGCGTTTCGGAGATCTCGTTAAGGGCAGAAGATCGAGCGACAGACGCATGGAAAAGTGCTTCACAAGACCTACACTGAAGGCTACGCCGGGAGACCTTTCACTTGTTATTCCTAAGCGCCAGCTTGATGATATTATAGAGATGATTTACGCACTCGATAAGATAGCGCCGGGAACAGCCAACGAGGATACTCTGCTTTACGGAGTGGAGGTTAAGTTCTACAATTCAAAGGTAGAGGTGGATGGCAACCTCGAAACAAAAGTGCCCGGACTTTATGCGCTCGGAGACGGATCGGGAGTGACACATTCGCTTTCGCAGGCATCTGCAAGCGGCGTGCATGTAGCACGCATACTTGCGGAGAAATATGCATAGGCGCAAGGCAGGGAGTATAATAGGATAAATTCTAATAAATACAAAATGCAGGCGCAGCTTAAAAACGAAAGGCGGTTGAGCAGGTATGATCAGAAAAGCAGTAAGCAAATCGGATGTTGATGCGGTTGAAAGAATTTATAAGGATATACACAAAGCAAATCGTGAGGGCGTGAATTATACGGGATGGATTGAGGACGAATATCCTCTTCGTGAAAATGCCGAAAGTGCATTTGAAAACGGAACGCTGTATGTATATGTTGATGACAGCGAGCCGGAAAATATTACGGCATCCGTTATTCTCAATAAGATTCAGCCTGAGGAATATGCTTCGATCGGCTGGCAGTATGAAGCGCAGGATGACAAGGTTTTTGTCGTTCATATCCTTGTAGTGTCTCCGTATGCACGGAAGCAGGGAATCGCAAAGAAGCTGATAGATTTTGCAGAGCTGCTTGCAAAAGATTCCGGATGCAGTCTCATGAGATTTGATACATCGGTGCTCAATATTCCGGCTCAGAATGCATATAAAAAGTTCGGATACAGAGAAGCCGGAGTTTTCCAAAGTCTGACATCCCCTGACGAAAGGTTTGTCTGCTATGAAAAAATGCTTTAAGTGCTGACTACAATAAAGATATCGTATGGAGATTAGATTTTATTACTGAAGAGTAGAAACAAAAAATTGATTTAATGGCATAAGTAAAAAAGCCCCTGCAATGAACCAATCTCGCCCAAAAAGTTAGACCTAAAATTCTAACGAATGGGAGATCGATTCGTATGCAGGGGCATTTCTTTGCAGTAAAGTTACAGATGGATGATAGAAAGGCATAACAGCGGCATAAGAAATGAGGCATGGCGGATATATGATGTGCTCACAGTTAAAGTCATATACAGAAGTATGCAATTTGTGTTATAATGGACAAGAAAGCCTGCTTATGCAAGTCTTTGAGCTGTGTGCCCGGCATTTTGTGTCATTGCGGCACGGCGCAAAAATACCGGTGAAAGCATTTTGTTTGTGCTGTAATAAGTGCAGAAGTTTTATTTATGAAAAGGAGGGCTGCTGATGAGCAAGGATGTCAAAAAAAGAATAACGGCAGGGATAATTGCGCATGTTGACAGCGGCAAAACGACGCTGTCGGAAAGCCTTCTTTTTGAGTCCGGAGAAATACGCCGTATGGGGCGTGTTGATCATAGAGATGCGTTCCTTGATACGAATGAAATAGAGCGTGACCGAGGCATTACAATATTTGCAAAGCAGGCGCTTATTACAGTCGGAAATACCGAAATCACACTGCTCGACACACCGGGGCATGTGGATTTTTCGGCAGAAACGGAGCGAACATTGCGAGTGCTCGACTATGCGGTGCTTGTCATTAACGGCGGAGACGGTGTGCAGAGCCATACGGAAACGCTTTGGAGCTTGCTTAAGCATTATGGTATCCCGACATTTATTTTTGTAAATAAGATGGATTTGCCGAATACGGATAGAGTATCGCTTTTAAACGATATAAAGAGCAGGCTTGACGAATGTGCTGTCGATTTCGACACAGGAGGTATGATGACTGCGGGTGGAGCAGGCAGCGATGATCGGAACGGCACGAATATTAAGAGTGGAAAGAAGGCAGAAGATAACGCCGCTGCGAAAGAAGCATTTTATGAAAGCATTGCAATGTGCAGCAGCAGTCTGCTTGATATGTTTATCGAAAACGGCTCGATTACGGATGACAGGATAAGAGAAGAAATAGCATTAAGAAACATTTTTCCTGTTTTTTTCGGCTCTGCGCTTAAAAATGAAGGTGTCAGGGAGTTTTTGGACGGGTTTGATGAATTTACGACGAATCCCAAATATCTTAAAGAGTTTTCCGGAAAGATTTTTAAGATTTCGGAGGACGAAAAAGGTCAGAGACTTACACATATTAAAATTACTGGCGGCAGTCTTAAGGTGAAAACTACACCCTTGATAGCCGGGCGTGAACAGAAGATTAACGATATACGAGTATATTCCGGAACGAGGTTCAGAAGTGTTCAGGAAGCATTTCCCGGCAGTGTCGTAGCTGTTCCGGGGCTTACGGGTACATTTGCCGGGCAGGGCATAGGGCAGGAAATGAATTCGGAGGAGCTTGTAAGTGAGCCTATATTCACATATGCCGTAAAGCTGCAGGCAGGGCTTGATGTTACACCTGCACTTGCGGTATTCAGGAAGCTGGAAGAGGAAGAAACACAGTTTAATGTGACATGGGATGAGCACAGGCAGCAGATCAATGTTCAGGTGATGGGTGAAATACAGCTCGAAGTGCTCAAAAAAATTCTTAAGGATCGTTTCGATATAGAAGTAGAATTTGAGAACGGTAGCATAATATACAGAGAAACGATAGATGCGCCTGTTGAAGGTGTTGGGCATTATGAACCGCTTAGGCATTATGCCGAAGTGCATCTTTTGCTCGAACCGGGCAGGAGAGGCAGCGGTATCGTGATAAAGTCAAGCGTGAGCGAGGATGTTCTCGACAGAAACTGGCAGCGCCTCATAATGACACATATTGCCGAAAAGACGCATCTCGGCGTGCTTACGGGCTCGCCTATTACGGATATACGGATAACGCTTGTGAACGGTAAAGCTCACCTGAAGCATACGGATGGCGGTGATTTCAGACAGGCAACATACAGAGCGGTGCGGCATGGTCTTATGA
>CAYRZK010000125.1:0-4151 GCA_964428785.1 uncultured Oscillospiraceae bacterium
CCTGCGGCCTTTGCGTCCCGAACGCAACGCTCTACCAAGCTGAGCCACATCCCGATGCTACGGTACACCGCTTACATGCAATGCACCGCTTAATTTCCATACAAGCTGCTTTGTTTCTGCACACCTTGCTTCAGCACAGATGACTTGTTCGCTTCTTCACTTTTGCAGCAAATTCATTGTACTCCTCTTTTTGTGTTTAGTCAATTAAAAAGTAACTCAACGGAATTTTCAGAATTTTATCATCATTATCGACAAGCTGCCCTTCGTCCAATCACAGAAAACCGCTCTACATCAGATATCGGTATCATCTTCACTGAAATTTAACACCCTGCATCCGCAATTTTGACTAAAATATACTAAATTCATTGACTTTTATACATTTTAGCTATATGATTGTACTTGCTTTAACAATATTACATATTGAGCATCTGGCACCATACGGAAGCGTATGTACCACCTTAAGAAAACCCTTTGCGGGGCGTGGTATCAAAAGCTTCTGGGCCATCGCAGGAGATAAGCAGCCTGCATGACTAAATCCGCAAAGGGGGATGCACAAAATGCACGAAAAAAACACACTTATAAGTCTTCGCAATGTCTCGGTCGAATTCGAGGACGGCTTCAGAGTCCTTAACAACATAAGCCTGGACATCAGCGACAAAGAATTTGTTACGCTCTTAGGTCCTTCGGGATGCGGAAAAACAACAACCCTGCGAATAATAGGGGGTTTTGTGGAACCTACAGAGGGTGATATTTTTTTTGACGGGAAACGCATAAACGGACTCCCGCCTTACAAAAGGCATATCAACACAGTATTTCAACGATATGCTCTTTTCCCGCACCTCAATGTTTACGAAAATATCGAATTTGGTCTCAAAATCAGCAAGCTTCCCGAAAACGAAAGAAAACAGCGTGTCAAGGAAATGCTTGAGCTTGTAAATCTTAAAGGCTTCGAGCTTCGTAAGGTTACAAGTCTTTCGGGCGGACAGCAGCAGCGTGTGGCTATCGCAAGAGCGCTTGTAAACCACCCAAGAGTACTGCTCCTTGACGAACCTCTCGGTGCACTCGATCTCAAGCTCCGAAAAGAAATGCAAATAGAGCTCAAACGCATCCAAAAACAGCTTGAAATAACATTTCTTTATGTTACACACGACCAAGAAGAAGCTTTGACCATGTCCGACCGCATAGTAGTTATGCGAGACGGTGAAATCCTCCAGATAGGCTCACCTACAGACATTTATAACGAACCTGTCAACGCTTATGTTGCAGACTTTATCGGTGAAAGCAATATTTTGGACGGCATCATGAAAAAGGACTGCGTCGTTGAATTTGCCGGCAAGATCCTGCAATGCTCTGACAGCGGTTTCGGAAGCAACACACCTGTTGATGTTGTTATTCGTCCGGAGGACTGGGAAATCGACGAAAACGGTCATGGTCAGTTTACCGGTGTTGTGGAATCAACAGTATTCAAGGGCGTACACTTTGAAAACATAGTTGACTGCGGCAATGTCAAATTTATGGTGCACACCACTCAGGAACACCATCCCGGAGCTACCATAGGGCTCTCGGTAATTCCGGAATATATACATATCATGCACAAAATGGGCAAAAACGAAACTCTCGAATTGCCTGCACTCGAAGCCGACTCCATCATCGAGGATGAAGACGAAGCACTCTTTGAAGAAGAATAGGAGGCGGCATATGAAAGCAAAAAAAGCAGCAGTACCATACATCTTATGGTCTGCCATATTTACGGTTATACCGCTTGTTCTCGTTGCCATATCGGCATTTTCGAGCAGCGATGGGTTCACGCTGTCCAATTTCGCAACTGCGTTTGAATTTGCACCTGTCATATTCAATTCGATATGGCTCTCGATGATTGCTACCGCAATATGCCTCGTTATAGCGTATCCTCTTGCATACATTATTTCAAGGCAGTCTGTTGTCGGTCAGCGCACCATGATCATGCTCATCATGCTTCCGATGTGGATCAATTTTCTTCTCACAACATATGCATGGATGACTTTGCTTGAAGAAAACGGTATCATCAGCAAGCTTTTCGGGCTTCTCGGTCTCGGATCGCTCAAGCTCATAAATACGCAGGGAGCTGTTGTTCTCGGCATGGTATATAACTACCTGCCGTTTATGATTCTTCCTATCTACTCGGTAATGGTCAAAATCGACCATCTGCTTATAGAGGCGGCACAGGATCTCGGATGCAGCCCTGCCGAAACCATGAAGCATGTGCTTCTTCCGCTCTCAATGCCGGGAGTAAGCACGGGTGTCATCATGGTATTTGTTCCGTCTGTTTCAACATTCGTTATTTCAAGAATGCTTGGCGGCGGCTCGTTTATGCTTATCGGCGACCTTATAGAAATGCAGTTCCTCGGCAATACATACAATCCCGAACTTGGTTCGGCGATTTCCATGGTGCTCATGGTCATCATCCTTATATGTATGGCTCTTACCGACATTTTTCAGGATACCGAAGAAAAGGAGGGCTTGCTTTTATGAAGAAAACAAACGGACTCTCCAAATGCTATATTTCACTTGTCATGCTTTTCATGTATGCTCCTATATTCGTGATGATTTTCTTTTCATTCAACGAAAGCAAGAGCAGAGCACATTTCGCAGGCTTCAGCCTGCGCTGGTACAAGGACTTGTTCTGCAATGACAATATTATGTCTGCCCTTATGACAACACTTATCGTTGCCATAGCTTCAGCTGTATGTTCCACAATACTCGGAACACTCGCCGCTATCGGAATACAGTCGATGAACAACAGAGCCAAGAAATTACTCTTGAACTTTACATATATTCCGCTCGTAAGCCCCGAAATCGTAATGGGTGTATCACTCATGCTTCTTTTCGGACTTCTCGGAATAGAATCCGGCTATATAACGCTTATCCTTGCACATATCACATTTAATCTGCCATATGTCATACTAAGCGTAATGCCCAAGCTGCGCCAGATGGATAAGCACATGCTCGAAGCTGCGATGGATCTCGGATGCACACCCGTAATGGCATTCCGTAAGGTGATGCTGCCGGAAATCATGCCGGGCATTATCTCCGGCTTCCTCATGGCTATTACATTTTCACTCGATGATTTTAATGTAAGCTATTTCGTAAGCGGCGACAAGCAGCAGACTCTTCCTATACTGATATATGCTATGGTTAAAAGAAGAGTAAGCCCTGAAATCAATGCGTTATCGACAATTATTTTCGTCGTTGTTTTCATGATTCTTCTCATCACGAATATAAGTGAAATACGCCGTGAGAAAGAAATCCGCAAGAAATCGCATGCGCTCAGAGCTCCGGCAATCGCATTCATAATACTCGGCACAGTCACACTCGGCGGTGCGATTCAAAATACGGATTTTTCCATCCCTGTATTCGACCATTATGCTTCTGCCGCTTATACCGTATATGCTGATGAAAGTGACGAAGAAATGACGCCTGAGCAGGCGGCTCTTTGGGAAACGGCATACGATTATGATACAAGCTACTACGAGCGTTTTCGTGGCAAGAATATGTCTATAAGCGTTTACAACTGGGGAGAATATATTTCGGACGGCAGTGACGATCTAATGGATATATGTGCAGAATTTGAAAAAATCACAGGCATCAAGGTTTATTATACCAACTTTGCTACCAACGAGGAGCTTTATGCCAAGCTCAAGGGCGGAAATGCATCATACGATGTTATTTTCCCATCAGATTACATGGTTGCAAGAATGATTCAAGAAAATATGCTTGCACCGCTTAATCATGACAATATCCCGAATATTAAGTATCTCGATCCAAAATTCATGAATCCAGCATACGATCCCGATTCAAAATACAGCCTGCCCTACTGCTGGAATACTGTCGGCATCATATACAACACAGATATGGTTGACGAAGCTCCGACAAGCTGGGATATACTTTGGGACGAAAAATATTCCGGCAAAATTCTGATGTTTGATAATTCAAGAGATGCTTTTGCTATCGCATGTAAAGCTCTCGGTTATTCAATGAATACGGAAGATCCCGACGAACTCCGTGAAGCCGCCGACCTGCTTATCGCTCAGAAGCCCGTTGTACAAGCATGGGTAATGGATCAGATTTTCGACAAAATGGAAAACAATGAAGCCGCTATTGCTCCATACTAT
>CAYRZK010000126.1:0-4149 GCA_964428785.1 uncultured Oscillospiraceae bacterium
GTGCAAAGAGCTCCGAAGCTCGAAACCTCACCCTCGCCACTTTCTTCATTCTTAACCATGAATTTAAGAGCCAGCGGCAGCTTTCTGAACTGAAGCACGCCTGTTCTGCATGTAAGGAGAATACCTGTACCCATGATAAGGACGATCATTGGAATTCCCCATACCATGTCATCGATTTTTACTAATAGTTCTGTGAATGTCATGATAAAATTTCCTCTCTTTTTTGATAATGATTTGTAAGTCTTGTCAGCTTCCAATGAACCAATGCTTTGAACAAATGCTTTTTAGATCAAAGTACGATGTATGGCTTCTTTAATTTACCATATCGACTTTGGCGATAACTCGGAAATGTCACATGGCATTTCTTTATCATTCAAAATAAAAAGCCGGGAGCTAACCCGACTTTCCAAAGAGATTTTTCATAGACCAAGCTTACTCAACGCCCTGTCCACTTTGCCTGAGATATCACGAAAGAAGTGCTTAGTTTCTCCCGCTTAAACCTTCGGCGTCCTTCCGGTATGAAGGATCTCTCCAGAGAGTCAGTTTATATATGTAAAAGACATGAGCCTAATACATACACTTTGTTTAACTAACACAAATAAAGTATCATATATTGTGGCTCATGTCAAATACTATTTTAAATTTTTATAATTTTGTAATTTTCTGTCAATTATTGTTTGAGATGCAACAATTTACCGGTATAAGCTATAACGAAACCTTCACTGCATTCTCAGCAAGATAATCGAGTGCCTCGCTTAAAAGCGCCGACATTTCGATGCTTCCCTGTACATTCTTGTCGCTCATCTTAATGCTGTACTGCTTTTCAAATTCTTCTTCGGTTTCAACACCATAAGCAGCCAGTAAATCAGCCTTGGCTGCTTCAAGTGCTTCATCCGGGGCTTCGATACCGGCATCTCTTACAAGTGCATAAAGTGCCATATCCTGAGCAATCATCTGTTCTGCATACTCAGTCACATTTTTATCGAATTCTTCCTCTGTCATACCCATATTTTCAAGGAAAGTCTTAAATGTCACACCATATTCGGTTGCATATGCTTTATAATAATCGTACTGCTGATCTACCATGCTGTTTAATTCTTTTTCAGGATATGATATAATCTCACAGCTTTCAAAATACTTATTCCAAAGCAGCTCATTTACTGTTTCGATATCCGAATCGTATCCGTTTATCTCTTTAATATTGACCTTAAAGGTTACAGGCTGTCCGGATTTTTCAGGCGCATTCTTATAGTCATCAGGGAAAACAAGGTCGAGTGTCACTTCATCGCCTACAGTATATCCTATAAGCCCTTCTTCAAAGCCCGGAATAAAAGCGCCTGAGCCGATTGTAAGATTGTAGCTTCCTGTACCGCCTTCAAACTGTTCGCCCTCATAATATCCCTCGTAATCAATATTTACTGTATCCCCGTCTTCAACGACAAATGGCTCAGGTGTATATTCGATACCGACATACTGACCGATTGTAATATACTCTGATAAATCATAATCATAGTCATATACTACCTGCTTTGACTTTTTACCGCATCCCGTAAACATTGATGCTGCCATGCATACGGCAAGTGCAGCACATAAAATTTTCTTTTTCATCTCTTTCTCACCTTATAATTGTATTTTTTATTATGGAAATATCCTTTTCGATATTTCGAAATAGTAATAAGTTTACCTTAAAATAAAGTAATTACACCCACTAAGCTTCTTCAATATTTAAATCGCAGCCTTGCCGGGCTTATATCGGCTTATACATTGAAAAGCGGTCTTTTCTTGTACTTAAGCATTTTTGCATATAAAAATGCCGGAAACGACCTTATCTTCGCATTATACTCTTTTGCAGCAATATTATAGTGATTTCTTGCATGTTCGATATCTTCTGCCGTATCTTTAAGCTGCTGTCTGTACTTTACAAAGTTTTTATTTGACTGAAGCGCCTGATACGACTCCGATGCTTCCCAGAACTTATCGAGCTCAGCCGTTATTTCATTCTCGCCGGCAAATCTTTCCTGCCACGAATTGGCATTCCATGCAGCATCTCTTGCTTCAAGCACTTTCGCAAAGGCTTCCTCCGCATCCGGAGAAACAGTATTTATAACATTTTCAATATTGGGAATAATATCATATCTTTTTTCAAGATATATGTCCATTGTCGCAAATGCACCGTCAACACCGACTTTAAGCTTTTTAACCGCATTATATACAGATGAAAACCAGATCGCACCTACCGTTAATAGTACCGTACTTATAATCATACCAAACTGCTGCATAGCCTACCTCCTAAAACAATTTTTTATTTATTTAATATTCCAATCAACAGCTTCCATCCCTTTAGAAATAAGATAATTGTTAGCTCTTGAAAAATATTTTCCACCGAAAAATCCATTATATGCCGAAAGCGGCGATGGATGAGCGCCTGTTATCACCAAATGCTCGGAGCTTGTGATAAGCTCACGCTTTGCTTTTGCATTTGCACCCCAAAGTATAAATACCATCGGCTTTTCACGCCTATTCAGATGCGATATAACGCTGTCCGTAAATTTCTCCCAACCCTTGTTTTTGTGCGAATTGGCAGCGCCTCGCCGTACCGTAAGCACAGTATTGAGCAGCAGCACACCGCTGTCCGCCCAGTCGGTCAAGCACCCATGCTCCGGTGCTATTATCCCCAAATCACTTTCGAGCTCCTTATATATATTCACAAGCGACGGCGGTATCTTAACACCTTTTTGCACGGAAAAGCAAAGTCCATGAGCCTGTCCCGGTTCGTGGTACGGATCCTGTCCAAGAATCACTGCTTTTACATCATTATATGCAGTATACTTCAGTGCATTGAATATATCATACATATCAGGATAAACTACGGCATGTCTGTATTCGTTTGCAAGAAATTTTCTCAGCTCAAGGTAGTAATCTTTCTCAAATTCGCCCTCAAGTATTTCATCCCAATCGTTTCCGATATTTACCATATGGCTCTCCTAATTTTTAAGGCTCTGAAGCGGTGCAGGTATCCTGCCTCCTCTGTTTATCATCACAGACGGAGATTTTGTATTGATCTTCATAATAGGGCCCGAACCGAGAAGTCCGCCGAATTCCAGCTCTTCATCGTCCTTAAGACCTATCGCCGGAATAACACGCACTGCTGTAGTTTTGGAATTTACCATACCTATCGCTGCTTCGTCTGCAATGATCGCCGAGATTGTTTCAGGTGTTGAGTCGCCCGGAATAACTATCATATCGAGTCCTACCGAGCATACCGCAGTCATAGCTTCAAGCTTTTCTATAGTCAGCACTCCGCTCCTTGCTGCGTTTATCATACCGGCATCCTCTGTGACCGGAATAAAAGCTCCCGAAAGACCGCCGACAGCCGACGAAGCCATTACTCCGCCTTTTTTCACCGCATCATTGAGCATTGCAAGCGCAGCTGTAGTGCCGGGAGCGCCTACCTGCTCAAGCCCTATTTCTTCGAGAATATGAGCTACCGAATCTCCGACAGCCGGTGTAGGTGCGAGCGAAAGGTCAATAATGCCGAAAGGTACTCCGAGCATCTTGCTTGCCTCAGTTCCCACAAGCTGTCCCATACGAGTTATCTTAAAGGCTGTCTTTTTAATAGTGTCTGCAATTTCATTAAGGCTTGAATCCTTTGGCATCTTCGCCAGCACGGCTCTCACCACACCCGGTCCCGAAACGCCTACATTGATAACGCAGTCAGGTTCACCCGGTCCGTGAAAAGCTCCTGCCATAAACGGATTGTCCTCCGGAGCATTGCAGAATACTACAAGCTTGGCAGCTCCTATACACTGTCTTTCTTTTGTTAATTCTGCCGTTTCTCTTACCATCTGTCCCATAAGCTTTACGGCATCCATATTGATACCCGCCTTGGTGCTTCCGACATTTATTGACGAGCATACGAAGTCGGTCTCTGCCAGTGCTCTTGGTATTGATTTGATCAGCTCAATATCGCCTGCCGAAAAGCCCTTTTGTACAAGCGCCGAAAAGCCGCCTATGAAATTAACGCCGACATCTTTTGCCACTCTGTCAAGCGTTTTGGCATATTTGACAGGATCTCCTCCGCTTGCGGCTACGAGCATGGCGACTGGAGTAACCGATATTCTTTTATTTACGATCGGGATACCATACTTT
>CAYRZK010000127.1:0-4147 GCA_964428785.1 uncultured Oscillospiraceae bacterium
TTATTATGCAGGCTATAGGTTCGGTGACGACTTTCGGCATGAACAAAATACTTATTCAGTTCAGTTCAACGGCAACAGCTGTTTATGGAGTATTTTTTAAGCTGAACAGCTTTATATTTATGCCTATTTTCGGTCTGAACAACGGAATGGTTCCGATTATTGCATATAATTTCGGCGCCAAGAAAAAGGACAGAATAGTATATACGATGAAGCTGTGTATGATAGCAGGTGTATGCATTATGCTTGTTGGGCTTGCAATTTTCTGGGTGTTTACGCCGCAGCTTTTAGCGCTTTTCAATGCCTCGGAGCATATGTACGAGATAGGAATTCCTGCGCTTAGGATTATTGCACTCAGCTTTTCGTTTGCAGGATATTGTATTGTTTCCGGCTCTGTATTTCAGGCACTCGGAAACGGTATATACAGCTTAATCAATTCTGTTTGCAGACAGCTGGTATTCCTGCTTCCGTCGGCATTTATTCTGGCAACATTCTTTGGACTTGAAGCAACATGGTGGTCTTATCCTATAGCGGAGATAGCATCTGCACTCGGCACAACATATTTCCTGAGAAAAATTTATAACGAAAAAATTAAAAATCTCGATACTGTTAAAAGCAGTGAGCTTATGCCGTAAGCTGAAAGGTGATAGTATGAGAATTGGTGTGGTTTTTGCGATGTATTCGGAAGCGGAGAGGCTTCTTGCAAGATATAATGATTTTAATATATTGGATATCCATGGCATGACATTTTATGAGATAAGCGAAAAGCTTGTAATATGTGTCGGCGGAGTGGGTAAAGTAAATATTGCTGTTGCTACTACCGTAATGCACGAGAGATATGCACCGGAGCTGATTATAAATGCAGGTGTTGCCGGATGCCTTAAGGACTGGCAGACAGGGACTGTAATCGCTGCGCCGCATTGCGTGCAGCACGATTATGATTGCAGGCTTGGCGGAGATCCTCTCGGTGTAGTATCAACTGTGGGTGTCAGGGAATTTCATACATACAGCTTGGAGGGAACAAAACAGGCGCTTACGGATAACGGCTTTGCCGTGCGTGAGGGGATCGTTGCAACAGGCGATTGGTTCGGCAAAGATTTTGCACGAGCTAAGTGGGTAATGGATGAGTTCGATGCTGTAGTCTGCGATATGGAGGCTGCCGCTGTTTGTCATGTATGCCTGAGATATGGTATAGGAACGGTAGTTATAAAAGTAGTATCAGACCATGTATTTTCGGAAAATCAAGATGAAGAATTTAAAAACGGAGTGCCTAATGTAGCGAATATACTCACAGATGCGGTAGAAACACTTATTATATATTACAGCAATGTCAATATAGCTTAAATGCTTATTGACATTTTCTTTTTTCTTGCGAAAAAAGCTGAGATAAAATATAATCATAGATAATATGAGAAGGAGGATGGTTTGTATGAATGCGATTTTTGAGAGAGTAAGCATAAGAAAGTTTGAAGATAGACCGGTAGAACCGGAAAAGCTTGAAAAAATTTTAAGAGCCGGTATGCAGGCTCCGACATCGGGCAATCAGCAGCCATGGGAATATTATGTTGTGACAAATCCGGAGGTCAAAGAAAAGCTGTCAAAAGCCCACAAGTATTCAGGGTTTGTGAACGATGCTCCGGTATGTATCGTGCCGTGTTTTCGTACTGATGAGTCAAAGCTGGTTCATGCGGAAGACACTAAAATAGATCTTGCCAATTCGACAGAGTTTATGCTTCTTGAAATTGCGGAGCTGGGTCTCGGTGCAACATGGATAGGCATAGCACCGCTCAAGGAAAGGATGGATTATGTAAAAGGTGTTATAAATGCTACGGATGATTTGATGCCTTTCTGCCTTATTCCGATCGGATATCCGGCAGAAATGCGTTCACAGCAGGACAGATATGATGAATCCAGAGTGCATTGGGCAGATTAGGCATGGAGGTAATATATGGAAGCTATTTTTAAAAGAGTAAGCGTCAGAAAATTTGAAGAAAGACCTGTGGAGAATGAGAAGATAGAGCAGCTTATGAGAGCAGCTATGGCGGCTCCGTCGGCAGGCAATCAACAGCCGTGGGAATTTTATATTGTAAAAGACAAAGAAAAGCTTGAAAAGCTTTCCCAAATTCACGATTTTGCAATGTGTGCGAAGAATGGACCAATGGCAATAATCCCATGTTATCGTAAAGAGCATTCGAGATATATTTATCCCGAATATGCGCATATAGACCTCTCGGCAGCATGCTCCAATATTTTGGTAGAGGCTGTTAAGCTCGGACTCGGAAGTGTATGGCTCGGAGTAGCGCCATACGAGGCATGTCAGGCGGAAGTGGCACAGATAGTTGGTATTCCAGATTCGCTTATGCCTTTCTGCGTAATGCCGATCGGATATCCGGCAAAGCTCAGAGAATTTAAAAGCAGATATGATGAGGAAAGAGTGCATTATATAAAATAAAATGCATATTTTAAGCAGAGCTTTTCTAACTTTTAATATATTTTCAAGCAAATATTATCAAAATCAAATTTTTAACGCCTCGCAGGTATTGTGCGAGGCGTTTTTTTAACATATCTAAAGCTGTTCGTCAGCAATGTTATTGAGTTCAAGATATTTTACAAGGATTTCGGTAGCTTCCGATATATTATTTTCGGAAATTCCGAAAGCGATTACATTCATGGATGCGGAACGATTAAATGCTGTAGCACACGGTGTATAATCAAATGTTCTTATGAGTGACGGGGATTTTCCCGTAACATCATCGAATGCTGCCGAAAGCGATTTTATGAGAGTATTTCGTTCGGATAATGTTTGATTGTCAAGAGTGTCGTTTTCCGAGTAAACGGTGCTTTCGGGATCAAGAGTGCTCTCCCATACCGGGCTGCCGTTTTCTTTAGTATATGAAATATTTGAAAGTCCGCATATGGTTTCAAATATTGTTTCCATTTCTTGAAGCACATCGCTGCTCTTACTTGCTGCACAGACTTCGGCATGGAAGCGACCGTTTTCGGTGCTGATTGTTGAAATATTGGCTTTGGCTATTACTTCACCGGCATCATCCTTTAAATAGTTACCGTCGAGGCATGTGTAGAGAAAGCTTATGAGCCTTGCAGTATCCTCATATGATATTACTTTTTCGGGAGCTTCGACTTCGCTGTATGTAAACGAGAAAGTTTCCGGATCTGTATTATAGTGATCATAAAAATCGTCAACAGCATTGCTGATACGCTTCTTTATTGTATTGGCGTCTTTTTGATTTACGAGCAGTGTACATGTAACGCTTGACGGATAGGTGTCTCTGTCTGTACCGCCGTTGAATTCGGCTATTTCAAGGAGTATGCTGTTGCTTTTGGCTGTCGCAAGTATATCGCCGATGACTGTAATCGGGTTGAGCTGCGACTCGGATGAAGCAAGTTTAGTTTTTGGAAGCCCTGTAATTACTATTTGATATGCATCTGTGTATGATGGGGCTGCCCATTCGAGATCTGTAGTCATAGTATAATAGTCTGTACCGGCGCTGCCTACGAGTATTGAATTTTCATTGTCACAGTCAAGGCTTATAAAGTTGTTTGCATTGATATATGTGCGTGAAAGCTTTTGCAGCCCGTCAGGCGGTGTAAAAAGTACTCTGATAAATCCATGATTTTTGGAATTGCTGATGATATGAGAAGCGACTGCAATTTCGGCAGCTGTATGTTCCTTATCATCGAGGACTATCGTGCATTGGAATATGTTTGATTCGGCATTTTCATAGCCCTCTGTTGCCGGTGCTGACATGATTATATTGCCTGCATGGTCATGGGAAACAGGTATATCGTTTTCGTTTGCCCATGATGTCAGATAATCCGAGATAGTGTCCATAGAGTCGGAAGTGTCGAGAAGACTGAGAATTTCGGTATATTTTTGATCCAGTGCTTCTTTGTCCGCAGGGCTGTTTTGTGGAGCACAGCCGTATAAGAGCACGGCTGAAATAAGCATAATAAAAACAAGTATATATATTGTAAATTTTTTCATAAAGCACCTCTCTTTTCTCCGGATATAATATCACATATGCACAATTATTTGTACATTTTTCACTAAATCTTTAAAATAAGTTAATAATTTGCCGAGTTACTGCCATAGCTGTTTGGTTAACATAAATCATTTATTATGTAAAAT
>CAYRZK010000128.1:0-4139 GCA_964428785.1 uncultured Oscillospiraceae bacterium
ATCGAATGTAGTCACGGTATTATTCCGGTACCGGTACCAGCTGTAAGAGCTATGATGAAAAATTGCAGCTTTACATTTGTGACGGACAGCATTGAAACTGAAATGGTCACTCCGAGCGGTCTCGGCATACTTATCGGAATAGGTGCAGCTGCGGGAGCAAAGCCGGACGGAAGTATAATTGCAAAGGGCATAGGGTACGGAGGTCGTGATACCGGTCGCAGCGGAATGGAGATCTACCTTATTGATGAAGCAGAGTGATAGGCAAATTTGCCGCCGCAATAAATTATATCGTTGAAAGATTGAGGTTTATATAGTAGAATTACGGTAGTTAATAAGCAGAAATGAGCAGTCGATTTAAAGCCGATATCAGGCTTATTTTCGACCTGCTGTGTATTTAGGAGGAACAAAATGGTTGGAATTAAAGGCACACAGGAATGGGTTGTAACAGAAGATAAATTGGCATGCAATGTAGGTAGCGGCATCGTAGCTGTGTTTGCAACTCCGATGATGATTGCAGGCATCGAAGGAACTGCCGCAGCAAGTGTTGCAGAAGCCGTAGGTGAGGGAAAAACTACTGTCGGCGTGCAGATGAATTGCAGTCATGTTGCGGCAACACCGTGCGGAATGAAGGTGCGTTTTGAAACTGAAGTAACAGAAGTTGCGTCAAACGGCAAGATGATTACATTTGCTGTTAAGGCCTTTGATGAAGCCGGACTTATCGGAGAGGGTATTCATCAGAGAGCTGTTGTTGATAAGGAACGCTTCGAAGCAAAGTGTCAGGCAAAGCTTGAAAAGTAGCGTGCTGCTATATGTTTAAAAATTGAGGAGGGCGAAGATGTCAAAGCTTTTATTACACGGGGCATGGGTATGCACCGAAAGAGAAGGACAGCAGGGTATTATCGAAGACGGCTATGTGGGCGTTATCGAGGATAAGATCGCATATGTCGGAAAAAGCAGACCCGACGGATATGATGATGCGGAATATATAGACAGAAAATACGGATTGATTATTCCGGGGCTTATTGATACGCACTATCACAGCGATTCGCCGGCGACCAAGGGCTTCTGCGAGGATGTAGGAAGTCCGGGTCTTTACGGCTCGATATTATACGAATATCTTACGGCTATTTATGCTGCATGCTCGGTAGATGAATGGCGTCCTATTGCCAACCTTACATTCATGGAGATGATCAAAGGCGGAGTGACGACCTCTATCGAATTTAACGCCTATTTTCCGGAAGATATCGCATATCTTATAAGAGACTGCGGCATCAGAGGTTATATAGGCCCGGAAACAAATACGCTTGATAAATTCCCGTATTCACCGGACGGACATACGCTGGTGATTGAACATAAGACGGGAAAAGATATGTTCAAAAAATTAGAAAGAAATGTTGACCTTATCGAGCGCTTTAACGGTAAGTTTAATGATAGAGTAATAATGACTCTTGGCCCTACGGAGCCGCCGGCATGCAGACCGGAAATGCTTCGTGAGGTAAGAAAGCTGGCAGATAAGTATAAGCTTCCTATCACAATTCATGCTGCCGAAACAATGATCGAGCGTGAATATATAAAGAAAGAATACGGTATGGATTCTATCGAGTGGCTTATGGACAATGGTATATGTGGTCCTGATGTAATCTATGCGCATACACCGTATTGCTCGGAGAACGAAAAAAAGCTTATGGCTGAAACTAAGACAAATGTTGCGCACTGTCCGTCAATTTTCTTAAGCCGTGGTAAATATATGAATTCTCTTCAGAAATATACCGACCTTGGGATCAATGTGTCGATAGGTACGGATACATTCCCACAGGATATGATAAGAGAAATGCGACTTGCATCATCTATGTCAAAGGTAGCTGATGATATCTGGACTTCGGCGCCGGCAGGGCTTGTGTTCAAATGCGCAACGCAGAATGGTGCAAAAGCACTCGGAAGAGATGATATCGGCAAGCTCACGGTAGGAGCAAAAGCTGATATTGCGATTGTTGACATGAATGATTTCAATACACTTCCTGTTCGTGATCCTATAAGAGTGCTTGTAAGCTGCGCAACATCTCATAATGTGACGGATACAATCGTAGACGGAAAGGTGCTTATGAAGAATAAAGAGCTTTTAAGCATGAATGAGGAAGAAGTGAAGCGTGAGGCTTGGGACGCTCAAAACAGGATTTGGAGCAGAATTCCTAATCTCAATGAACTTTCACCGAGGACAACACCGTTTTTTGAATAGTCGTAATGCGGCTCATGACTCCGGGAGTCGTGAGCCGTTTTTAAGATTTTGCCGGTGTGGTGTACATTCCGGTAAAGAGGAGGATAAAGATGCTTTTTAAAAATGCTTATATTGAAAATGCAGCAGAGCTGTCCGATATTCGTATTGAAGACGGCAGGTTTGTCAAAATTGAGGCAGGTATCGAGGCACTGCCGAATGAAGAGGTTATTGATCTTGGCGGCAAGCTCGTTCTTCCGCCGTTCATCGAATCGCATGTACATCTTGATACTTGCCTTACGGCAGGAGATCCGGTATGGAATATGTCGGGCACGCTTTTTGAGGGAATCGAATGCTGGAGCAAGAGAAAGAACAAGCTCAGCAAAGAAGATGTTCGTGAAAGAGTAAATCGTGCTGTGCGTATGCAGGCGGCAAACGGCGTACAATTCGTAAGAACGCATGTTGATGTAACAGATCCTAAGCTTACAGCCATGGAGGCGCTGATTGAGCTTAGGGAAGAGCTAAAGGATTTTATGGAAATTCAGATTGTGGCATTCCCACAGGAGGGTATACTCAGCTATCCTAACGGAAAACAGCTGATGATAGATGCTGTAAATATGGGCGCCGATGTTGTAGGAGCGATCCCGCATTTTGAATTTACAAGAGAATACAGCGTAGAATCGCTTAATTTTGCGATAGAGCTTGCAGCCAAAAATGATAAGCTTGTGGATGTTCATTGTGACGAAATCGACGATGAAGCATCAAGAGGACTTGAAACTGTGGCAGCAAGAGCACTTGAAATGGAGCTTTTTGATAAGGTTACGGCAAGCCATACCACTGCGATGCATTCGTACAATAATGCTTATGTGAACAGGCTCATGAGATTGCTCAAGATGAGCAAAATCAATTTTGTATCCAATCCTCTTGTGAATACGCATTTGCAGGGCAGAGTCGATACTTATCCTAAACGCCGTGGAGTTACAAGAGTTAAGGAGCTTACGACGGAGGGCATAAATGTTTCGTTTGGTCATGATGATATATTCGATCCATGGTATCCTCTCGGAAACGGCAATATGAGAGATGTCGTATTTATGGGGCTGCATGTGACTCAGATGATGGGCTATGACGATATCATGAATTCATACAATTTTATTACAAACAATGCAGCAAAAACACTTCACCTCGGCGACAGATATGGGCTTAAAGAGGGACGCCCGGCAAGCTTTGTTGTGATGGATGCCAAGAATTATTACGATGCGCTCAATTACAATTCACCGGTACTTATGTCATATAAGAACGGAAAGAAGATTGCGGAAGCAACTTCGGCAGTAAGAACTGCGCTGTTCTAACGGGTACTGCGAGATACATTTGACTTATTTGTGTGAATGAGATTTTAATGACGACAGTTGTCTTACATATGATGACTGTCGTTTTTTAAAGCTCTTACGATTTATCGCTTTACCACATTAAAAAAATAAAATATTTTGTAAAAAAGCTATTGACAAAGCATGGTGCAGATAGTATTATAAGGATGTTGTTTTAATTCACTGATTTATCACGGTAAAGCGGTGACAAAATAAAGCGACAGTCATCGATGAAAATTTAAATAGGTTAATTAAAAATAAGAAATATTGTGAAAGAGGTAAGAAGATGAAAAAGATATTGGCAGTTGTACTCGTACTTATTATGATGTTGTCATTTGCAGCCTGCGGAGGCGGAGAGTCAAACAGCAGTGACAGACTTGAGCAGATTAAAGAAAAAGGATATATTGAGCTTGTAACAGAGCCGTATTTCGCACCTTATGAATTTATAGATCCGAGTCTTAGCGGAGATGCTCAGTATGTGGGAGCGGATATCATGCTTGCAAAATATATTGCAGACAAAATCGGTGTAGATCTCAAGATAGTACCGCTTGAATATACAGCAG
>CAYRZK010000129.1:0-4092 GCA_964428785.1 uncultured Oscillospiraceae bacterium
GATTTCCTTATGCTCGGAAGATACTTTGCAAGATTTGATGAATCTCCGACAACAAAAATTAACCTCAACGGAACATATGTTAAGGAATATTGGGGTGAGGGAAGCAATCGTGCAAGAAACTGGCAGCGTTATGATATGGGCGGAGACAGCAAGCTCAGCTTTGAAGAGGGTGTTGATTCTTATGTGCCGTATGCAGGCTCGCTCAAGGATAATGTGCAGGTTTCGTTAAACAAGGTAAGATCAACAATGTGTAACTGCGGAGCACTTACAATCGCAGAGCTTCAGGAAAAAGCAAAGATTACATTGGTATCGGCGACTTCAATCGTAGAGGGAGGCGCACATGATGTTATACTTAAGGATACATCAAACAATGTAAGATGAGCTTAGTGAAAAGCGCACAGCGTAAGTAAAGCTTAAAAATAGTTATAAAATATAAGCGTAAGCGTATGCTTTAGGCAGGCTGCAATATTGCAGCCTGTTTTTTGTTGCTGCAATAAATTATCAAAATATTCGGAAAAGTAAAACCTTTTTGTGCCATGCGGTAGCGTTTGAGTGGCACAAAAAAGGTTTTGTTGACGATATGCTTTAGGTAGATAAAACAGGGAAGAGATTGAGAAGAATGAGCCGGAATATGGTGCGGCAGCAAAGCATATGATGTTATGAAGTGTAAACTTTAAAGGAAAGGAGAGAAATTATGAAAAGAAGCTTAAATATGCAGGCATTGCTTGTAGGCTTGACATTCTTTGCAGCGCTTTTCGGAGCTGGCAATTTGATTTTTCCGTCGTATCTCGGTTTACAGTCAGGTAAAAGTCTAACGGCATTTGTGATGTTCTTTGTAATGGATGTGGTGTTTGCGTGTCTTGGGATTTTAGCCGAAAGTAAAAGACCGGATGTGAACATGTCAACGCTCGGCAGAATAGGCAAGCCTATATTTTACTTTATGACGGTGTTTATTATGCTTCTCGGACTTGTGGCAACAATGCCTCGTACTGCGGCAGTGTCATTTGAAATAGGTATCAAGCCGCTACTTCCGAGCTTACCGCCGGTAGTATATTCGTTTATATATTTTGTACTTGTGTTTATATGTATGGTAAAGCCGGGCAAAGTGGTTGATAATGTCGGGAAATATTTGACACCGATACTTATTGCAGGAATTATAGCAATTATAATTAAAGGCTTGATAACGCCGCTGGGAACTATAGCAGATACGCCTCAGATCGAAGGACTCTTTAAGGAGGGTGTAATCCAGGGATACCAGACTATGGACGGCATGAGCGGACCGTCGTTTGCGATGGTATTCATAGCATCGATTCTGGCGAACGGTTTTAAGGAAAAACGAGATATGGAGAAGATTCTTGTTAGGTCGTGCTTTGTTACGATATTCTTTATGGCGATCATATACGGAGGCTTATTTTATCTCGGAGCATGTCTTTCAAACGAGTTCGCACCGGGAGATGTTTCACAGGCGGGGCTTGTGTCCATAATAGTTGAACGGCTGCTTGGCAAGGCAGGTCTGGCATTGTTTGCGGTAGTAGTATTCCTTGCATGTCTTACCACAGCAATAAGCTCTACCGCATCCGTTGCACAGCTTTGGGGCATGGTGAGCAACGGCAGGATCAAGTATGAATGGTGCGGTGTCGTATACTGTGCGTGCGGAGTATTTCTGTCGATACTCGGAGTGGATGCGATCCTTGCGATTGCTGCGCCGTTCTTACAGATAATATTCCCGCCTTATATCATTTTGATAATACTCACTCTCTTCACAAATTATATTAAAAATGACAATGTATTTATCTTTGCGGCAGTGGCATCGATGGTATTTTCGGCATTTTCACTTCTCGATGTACCGGTGCTCGGCTCGCTTCCGGGGCAGGACTATCTGCTTGGTTGGGTGATTCCGACTTTAATATGTGCATTGATAGGAAACCTTGTTCCGAGTAAAAAGCACAGAGATCCGGTACATGCGGCAAATATCGCAGGCGCTGCAAAGGAAGCATTGCCGGATGTCTGCGGAGATGAAACATCGGAAGCTGTATCCGAGTATGAAGAGGGAAACGGTAAGACTGAATAAGCTTCGACTATTTTTAAGGCGGCAGTCACGGCGGAGCTTGCAGGCTTTGACATGAATATATGAATACATAAAGCCTGTATGCTTCGCATAAAATCGTAATATCAATGGAGGACAAAGCAAGATGAAATCAATATCAAAATCACACAAGCTGCTTCGCCTGTTTGCTATAGGCTATATGGGCGGTTCGATGTACCTTTTGAAATTTATAAGATATGTATTCTTTGAGCAGATGATGACGACGCTCGACATAACATATACGCAGATGGGATATATTGCGACTACGGCTGCAATTACCGGAATAATTATTACGCTGCCGGGAGCATATCTTTCGGATGTGTTTGAGGCTAAGAAGAATATGCTTGTTTCGATATCACTTACAACAGCATTGAATTTTGTGTTTGCGGCATTTGTGGATTCATATGTTGTCGCACTCGTTATATGGGCGCTTTTGCCTATCGTATCGATGGCTTATTGGGGCTGTCTTATGAAATATTTAACATGTATGGACGGCGAAGCGGCAGCCGGAGGCTCTCTCGGAAAATATTATCTCATCAATGGACTTGTGGGCGCACTCGGCAATGCGATACCGCTTTGGGCATGTGAAAGCTTGGGCGGCTTCAGAGCGGCAGTTATTACGATGGGTATATACACGGCGGTTTCTATTCCGCTTATCATTTTCTTTGTTGATGATGAAAAAACTCTGGCTGAGCAGGGCATCTATTTAAAGGGCGACGAGCCTATAAGAGTAAAACATATCCCTGTAATCTTGAAATGGCCCGGAACATATATGCTTATGATAGGAATGATGGTGGCATATGCACTTTACAGCAATGTTTCATATCTCAATCCGTATTTGATCGATGTGATTGGTGTGGATCCATCTACTTCATCGGGATTTTCGGTAATCAGAAGCTATGGAGCGATGCTGGTAGCGCCTTTGGGCGGATTTATGGCTGATAAGGTGTTCAAATCGACAGCAAAGTGGTTTATAGCAGTGCTTACAACAGCGATTTTCGTATTTGCGGCTGTATTCATGTTCGGGCCGGAGTCAAATAAGCTGCTTGTTTCGATTTATTCCCTGATACCGTCGCTTGTGATTTATGGCATGTATTCAATAGTTTATTCCGTAGTCAGAGAGCTGCATGTGAGCCCGACTGTAGTCGGTACGGTAATAGGATTGAGCGGATACGGCGGAAATCTTATGGAAGCAACAATACCTACCTTGTTTGGAACATATATAGATAGGTTTGGAAATCATGGATACACATATGTTTTTTTAACGCTCATAGGGCTTTGTGTAATAGGAATTTTTAACGCTCTTTGGATTATTTCGCACGATAAGAAGTGCAAGGCGGGAAAACGAGTGATGAATCTCGGAAAGCTTGAAGCATAGATTGCAAATGCATAACAATAAACACTCCTTAAAATCCCCGAGGGCTGTCAGCTGCCCTTGGGGACGATGCAGAAGAGCAATTTCAGATAAAAGACTCCGAAGTGTTTAGGATAAGCGATTGATATTTTAAAGTCAAATAAATTAAAGGAGATGAGTGAAATGGTAAGAATTACTTATGATAGTGAAAGGTGTAAAGGGTGTCATTACTGTGTAGCGGCATGTCCCAAGAAATGCGTATTGCCTTCGGGCGAGCTGAATGTAAAAGGCTATGAAACGGTAAATTTCGATGAAACAGAATGTATCGCATGCGGCTCGTGTTATACGATGTGCCCGGATTTTGCGATTAAGATTGAAAAGGAGGACTAATCATGGCAGAAAGAGTAGTAATGAAAGGCAATGAGGCTCTTGCGGAGGCTGCGCTTCGTGCCGGATGCCGTTTTTTCTCAGGATATCCTATCACACCGCAGACAGAGGTGCTTGAATATCTTTCGTGGAGAATGGATGAAGTCGGCGGTACGCTGATACAGACGGAGGATGAGCTTACAGGTCTGCATATGATTATGGGAGCGTCGCTCGCCGGGGCAAGAGCGACGCTCCCATAATCATATGCAGACCTGTAAGCTCATCC
>CAYRZK010000130.1:0-4055 GCA_964428785.1 uncultured Oscillospiraceae bacterium
CTGCGGTCACATCAACGAAAAAGTTTAGCATGGAGTTATCTTCCATGAAGGTTGCTTTGACAGTAACCTTGCCGGCAGGCATTCATATGCGTTTTGCCACTAAGATCATCATAATGAAGATGCACATCGTCGCTCTCACCGGTAAGTGTGTTGGTATTGCCGGTAATGGTGCCGCCGTACATATTAAAGGTGCCGCCTTCCGCAACCGTTATGCCGCCGCCTTCGTCTTTACCGGTATTGATGCCGGTGATGGTGCCGTTGTACAGATTTATTGTTCCGGTTTTACGCACACGAAAGGCATGTTTAAATTCCAAGTCGCTATTTGTGTTGGTGCCTGTTATTTTTCCACTGCTCGTGCAATCTGTAATCGTCAGCGTACATGGACCGGCAGACAGCTCATTTCTCACACCGGCACAGATAGGGTCATCTGTATTCGCATTGTCCACCGTGATTGTATTTCCGTTTAGGCAGAGAACAATGTCGACATCATTGCTGACACCATTGGTGATCTTCCACTGTTCGGTGATATTCGCATTCTGCGTCAGGTAATAATAGCCCGATGCTGTTGGCAGTGAATTGCTGCTCGTCCATGCTGTCCATGTGATAGATGCACTTTGGTCAGTCGTGTGGTCGCCAACATTTGTGTGCGTCGCACCGCATATGCAGTGGCTGTGTGCAGTAGCTGCACTGCCATCCGCCAGTGCAATGGTGGGCGTCATTGACAGCACCATGCACAGCGCAAGTAAAATAGCTGATAATCTTTTTTTCATGTTCTGTTGCCTCCGTGCTATATTTTTGCCCGTCTTTAAGAAGTCGATTTATGGAAGAAAGTCGGATGTACCGATTAAATTTGCTTGGGCATATAAGCCCGGTCGAGCGCACACAGTGCACGAGACAATAACCGCTCGCTATTCGTGTGTACATTGAAATTTCAGCGGTAGACTTTCTTATTATTCCGGGAATATTACAAGAGATATTCCTTATATAATAAGAAAATTATACTTGATACATGTGAAATATTCGAGTTTTTGACAAATAAAAGTGTTTTTGACAAATGTCTGACAGACGGGTAATATCATGTTAATAAATCAGGCTTTGCAGCGATTCGAATACAGATGCAGCAGAGCCTGATTGAGGTTTGTTCGGTGTATATAATATTTTGCCATGTTTAACATGCCGAGCGATAATTCTTTATTATTTTGAGTATTTTAGGCAGCAGCGGATTGTATTCGATATTTTTGACGCTGTATCGCTTGCGGCAGGTCTGCGGCGGAGACAGTTTGCTTGGAGTGTGTATATGCGAAGAATAAATTCTTGTGATAGAATGATGCCGTGTATATAATTGTAATAAAAGAAATATTCTGCGGTGAATTTTATAAAGGAAAGGTAGATACGAGAATGAAAATAATGTTTTTGGGTAACAGCCATACATATTATCAGGATATGCCTGAAATTTTTAAGAGAATATGTAAGGAAAAAGGCAAGGATGTGGATGTAACGATGTTCACACATCCGGGGATGGATTACAAATGGCATCTCAAGGAGCTTACGGAGGTGAGATTTGCGCTCATGCACGGCGGCTTTGATTATGCCGTATTCCAGCAGGCAGCACATCCAGGCCCACCTGCCGAAGAGACATATCGTGATGCGAAGATTCTTATCGAAATGGCTAAGGGATACGGAGTGACGCCGATTCAGACGCTGTCGTGGTGCGAAAAGTATGATCCGGCACATCAGGCAGGGATGTACGAAATTTACGAAAAAGTGGCAAAGGATAATGATGTTAAGCTCAATCCGATAGGTCGTATTTTTGAAGATATTACACAAAATCATCCTGATATAGAAATGTATTGGCGTGACGGAGAGCATGCGTCGCCTTATGGTGCATATGCCAATGCGCTTTCGACATTTGCCACTATATTCGGCGAAAGCATTATTGTGTATCTCCGAATTCAATAGATACATTCCAGACTACTGATGAGCAGTGGGAAGCTTTGCAGGAATGCTACAGGCGCTCGGAGGCTGATCCGGAAAACAAGGAGCTCAGACGACTGGCGGTGGAATCATGGGATGTTTATACACCTCTTCTTATGAACAAGGATACAATAAATGTTGTGCTCGACGAGGAAAAAGCGAAAATCATCAGAGAAACAGTGGAAAAGTATGCACTGTAAATATTGAAGCATGATAATTTAGGCAGAGTGAAGCTCGAAACAATATATAATGTTGTTTCGGGCTTTCTTATTATGGAGCAAATGTCGCTTGCGATATCTCCGGAATATCGAGAAAGTCTACCGATGAAAGTCGATTGATAAGGCAGCTTTCTTTAAACACAGGTGCGGTGCAGCGTAAGCAGCAGACCACATACCGGCGGCGGTGATAAAAATTCATATAAATGTATAAAAATACAAACACCACTTGACTTGATGTATATGCACTGATAAAATATACGATATGCTTAAAAAATAAAATAACAATTATGACAGGAATAAACAGTATGAAGACAAGAATTGCATGCGTGCAGATGAAGTCGGCACTTGGCGATAAAGCTTACAATATCAATAAGATGATAACTAAGCTCGAAGAGGTGATGGGCAGTGACGGTGATGTTCAGCTCGTTATTTTTCCGGAGCTTGCCGTAAATGGATATGAATGTGGGGAGCTGTATGAGCAGACCTCGGAAGCTTATCCGGACGGTGAGAGCATCAAAGCTATGGCTGAGCAAGCCAAAAAGCATAATGTCCACATCGTGTTTGGTTTTGTTGAAAAAGCGGAAAAGGATGGGAGAACCGTACTATATAATTCAGCAGCTTTGATCGATAGCAGCGGAACACCAATCGGATGCTACAGAAAATCGCATTTGGTGGAGGGCGAAGAAACCAAGTATTTTGAAAAAGGTACCGAATATGATGTTTACGACACATCAATAGGGAAGATAGGAATGATGATATGCTGGGATACTGCATATCCTGAGGTGGCAAGAATACTGGCACTTAAGGGAGCGGAAATAATCGCTGTTCCGACAGCATGGGAAACAGAGCCTAATCCGGGGGACTGGGAAATAGTAAACAGTGCAAGGTCTTTCGATAATGTGCTTTATATAGCATCATGCAACCATGTGGGGACTGACAGAGAGCTTAATTTCTTTGGTAGAAGCATGATTTCGGGGCCTCTCGGTCGTCAGCTCACTGTAGCCGGTGCGGAAGAGGAGATTATCAAAGCGGATGTGGATCTTGCATTATTGCCGGAGCTGAGAGAGGGATATTATGTGCTTCTGAAAGACAGAAATCCGGAAACATATGATGAACTTGTAAAGTTGCAGAAATAGGAGAAGTGTTATGAAAACTTATTATTCACCGGGCTGCGGTGTGCTTGAATATAAGCCTGAGCTTACCAAAAAGGTTGAAGCATTTTTGAAAAAGGAAGGAAAAATCGAGGAGTCATATCTTACATGCTGCTGGGATAAGCCTGCATTTGAAGAGCCTGTTATGGTTATAAACACTTGCCCCGGCTGCGATAAAAGATTTAGAACTTGGTACGATAATACAGAGACGATAACGCTCTGGGAGGTGCTTCTTGATTGTGATTTCGACTATCCCGATTATGGCGGTATCGAAATGGCTATCCATGATTCGTGTGATACAAAACATTTGCCGCAGGTACTCGATGCAGTGCGTGAAATCCTCAGACGAATGAATATCAAGGTCGCTGAGCCGAAAAATACGAGAGAAAATGCGACATGCTGCGGCGAGTCGTATCGCAGCGGCGGTGCGTCGCCGGATGAAGTCAGAGCGGTGAGCGCTGCAAGAGCTGCAAGTATGCCAACAAAGGATGTTGCGGTATATTGTACCGGATGTGCTAGCTATATGGCGCTTGGAGGAGCAACGCCGCATCATCTGCTGGATTTATTGTTCGACGAAGAAACAACCATTAAAGCACCGGAGTTATAAGGCGCAGACAGCGGTTTTGCGCAAATATAATTGTTCCCTGCCGGCAGACAAGCAAAAATATAAAAGCTTGCTGCACGGAAGGGAACATATTGTTTTATCCTCTTG
>CAYRZK010000131.1:0-4019 GCA_964428785.1 uncultured Oscillospiraceae bacterium
GTGTCAAGACAGGTGTAAAACATTTTTATTTACAGCTGTCTTGTCAGTATGCCTTATGAATGATATACTATAGTCGCATGATACGCCGCATTTTTTTGTCGAAGAAGCTTTTTTGAATATGCGGTAGCAGGCACAATGTGCAATCATGCATATTAAACTGTGCTTTATGCACGCAAGACTAAAAGGATATGATATGAAAACAGACATACTAATCGTCGGAACAGGCTGCGCCGGGCTTTTTGCCGCACTCCATCTTCCGACCAATAAAAACATCGTGATTATTACCAAATCGGACAGCGAAAGCAACGATTCTCACCTTGCTCAGGGCGGCATATGTGTACTCCGCAGCGACTCTGATTACAATTCGTTTTTTGAAGACACCATGCGTGCCGGTCATTACGAAAACGATAAAGCAGCACTCGATGTGATGATTTCCAGTTCGCAGGATGCTATTGCCGACCTTATAAAATGGAATGTTGATTTCAACAAAACGCCGGACGGTAATCTTGCCTATACCAGAGAGGGAGCTCATTCATCATCGAGAATTCTCTTTCACAAGGACATTACAGGACACGAAATAACAAGCAAGCTGCTTGCCGAGGTAAAAAGCCGTGAAAATATTACTATTCACGAATACACGCAGCTCCTCGATATTATCGAAACAGGCTCGGATGACAGCCGTTTCTGCTGCGGCGCTGTTGTGAAAACAGCAGACGGAGAGATCTGCGCATGGCAGGCGGACTATGTCATACTTGCCACAGGCGGTATTGGTGGACTTTTCGAACATTCCACCAATTTCCCGCATCTCACCGGAGACGGCGTTGCGATCGCACTCAAGCACGATATAAAAGTGCGAGATATCAACTATATTCAGATACATCCTACAACATTTTATTCCGAGAGCAAGCACGAGCGCAGCTTTCTCATCTCCGAATCGGTACGAGGTGAGGGAGCGCATCTTCTCGACAAAAGCATGAGACGCTTTGTTAATGAACTGCTTCCGAGAGATGTTGTTACTAAGGCAATACATGCCCAAATGGCTAAGGATGGAACTGCGCATGTTTGGGAAGACCTTCGCCCGATACCTAAAGACGAGCTTATATCGCATTTCCCGAATATTCTTGCTCACTGCACAGAAATGGGATATGATGCCACAGAAGAATGTATTCCCGTAGTGCCGGCACAGCATTACTATATGGGCGGCGTAGCATCCGATCTTTATGGCAGAACATCATTATCTCGCCTTTATGCTATAGGCGAGACCGCATGTACGGGGCTGCACGGTCGCAACCGTCTCGCAAGCAATTCTCTCCTCGAAGCGCTCGTATTTGCAAAGCGAGCCGCACGCAATATCTCCGTCAATTATACGAAGCTCCCGGACAATATCATCGATGTGCTTCCGGAGACGGACTTGGACAAGTACAAGGATACCGATGCTCTCCAAGCAGCATACAAAGAGCTGGTGCTCTCCGCCATTGCACAAGCAGACATGGCTGCCGAAGCAAAGGCTGCGGAATAAGACAGTAAAATATCGTCTTTAATAACAGTCATATAATATAGCTTTAAAAGCCTTATAAATACACGATATGCTTCGCAGCACGCATAGCAATGAAACGAATTAAAGCCGGATGCAGGCTTAATTTCTCAAGCTCGATAGAAAGGAATTCAGATATGTTTGATAATGTAACTTTAAAATTAAATGTTGATCCGCTTATTTTAAGCGCACTCAGAGAAGATATAACATTTGAGGATGTCTCAGCCAATGCGGTAATAAACGGTCCGTCCCTCGGAGAAGCAGATCTTATCTGCAAGCAGGACGGCATCATCTGCGGACTGCAAATTTTTGAAAGAGTATTTAAGCTCCTTGATGAGAATGTTGTTTTTGAGGCTTTTGTGAACGACGGCGATAAGGTCTCAAAAGGTCAGCCGATGGGCAAGCTGCACGGTGATATGCGTTCCATATTAAGCGGAGAACGCACAGCACTCAACTATCTCCAGAGAATGAGCGGCATAGCTACTTATACATCGGAAGTCTCCGCACTTCTCGAAAATTCAAAAACAAAGCTCGTAGACACAAGAAAAACCACACCTAACAATCGTATCTTTGAGAAGTATGCCGTAAAGGTCGGCGGCGGTCACAATCACAGGCTCAATCTTACAGACGGTGTAATGCTTAAGGACAATCATATAGGCGCAGCCGGCGGTATCACAAAGGCTGTCTCTATGGCAAGGTCTTATGCACCGTTTGTAAGAAAAATCGAAGTCGAGGTTGAAGATCTTGACATGGTAAGGGAAGCCGTTAATGCCGGCGCTGACATCATCATGCTCGACAATATGAGCCACAATATGATGGCTGAGGCTTTAAAAATTATCGACGGAAGAGCTGAAGTTGAGGTTTCCGGAAATGTAACCAAAGAAAACATATCTAAGCTTGTAAATCTCGGAGTTGATATTATTTCCAGCGGTGCACTCACACATTCGGCTCCTATTTTGGATATTTCGCTCAAAAATCTGCATCCGGTAACTACTGCCGAATAAAAGCTGCAATGTTTTAACCGATGATTATATTTTCATTCGTATAATATCGGGATACTGCTGTATTTTCCATATATAAATTATTACTTTAATGAGGTTTTTTATGACAGGCAACGAAAGGAAAAAACAAATTTTAGAAATTCTTAAAAAAAGTGAAGCTCCTATTTCCGGCACTGCTCTTGCAAGGATGCTCGGTGTCAGCAGGCAGGCTGTTGTTCAGGATATTGCCGTGCTCCGTGCCGGCAAGTTTGACATTATCTCAACCAATCAAGGATATCTCATGAGTGAATCAAGCTCGGCTGCCCGTGTTTTTAAAGTGGTTCACACCGATGAAGAGGTTGAAGAAGAGCTTAATCTTTTTGTTGACTGCGGTGGCTTTGTTAAAGATGTTTTCGTGTACCACAAGGTTTACGGTGTACTTCGTGCCGAGATGAACCTTGCGTCAAGACTCGATGTCCAAGCATTTGTCGGTGATATTAAAAGCGGCAAGTCAAGCCTGCTTAAAAATATCACATCCAATTATCATTATCATACCGTTATTGCCGAAAACGAAACGGTGCTCGATATTATTCAGGAGCGTCTTACGCAGCGTGGTTTCCTTGCCAAGCTTCAAGACTACGAGCCTGTCAACTTTTGGGAAGAAGAAAATTCTCCCAAATAGCTGTTCGCTCTAAGCGTCGAACCGGCAAGCCGGCAGCATGAACCATGCTGTAATTATACGATATATCCAAGCTTCTCCGCTTCTCCCGTTTTACCGTCATTTGCATTTGTGCGGCGATTTTCACATCGCCGCATTTCTTGTTATTGTTTTCTTGCTTTTATTACTTTACTACTGTTTTCAGCATCCGCAAGGCGTCTGGCTGTCGCCGGCATATACTCCGCACTCTGTACCGCATCCGAATATACTCGGATTGCAGAACAGCATTATTAAAATCAGAAAAAAGAATAAAAGCGAATCATCCACGCCTGTGTTATGAATATATGACATATAGTAAGCACCTCCGTTTTTTATCCCAATCAGGCTTCGTACCATATCTAACCTCGAAGCGTCCTAAAAATACGAAAACAAAAGGCAATCGGGAATTTACTTTTTTAATTACTATATGCCTGAATTTACATTATGTGCCGACTGCACCTAAATCTCTTCAAACCCTTCTGCAATTTGATGAAGCCCATCTTCGCTGTCAACACATCTTGCCATAATTGCTTTGCAAAGCGCTTTCATCTCATCATCCGTCAGCGTGATTCCTTTGGTCATTCTTGTATGTTCTCCGTTCCATTCCCTGATATCCCACTTCGGCGGCATTCCTCTGAACGATACTCTGTTGAATTCTTTCGAGAACCCATCATCTCGCCCTTTTCCGAGAATACAAATATGTTCCACAATTTCAAATGTAAAATCTTCTCTTCTGTTTTCTGCCATTAAATTTCATCTCCTATTCCAATTTTTAAAATTCTTTGCTTTTCTCTTTTCCCTTTTTCTA
>CAYRZK010000132.1:0-3993 GCA_964428785.1 uncultured Oscillospiraceae bacterium
ACTCAAGCCCCGGAAATTCCAGCTGCCTGAGCGCCTCAAAAAGAATAATATTTGCGGAATTCGCAAGATTGAACGAACGGAGTCTTGTATCCTCGCTCATCGGTATTCTTATCGCATTTTCCTCATGCTCCGCAATAAAATCTCTCGGCAGCCCTGCCGTTTCCTTGCCGAAAAGCAGCATATCGCCATCCTTATATTTCACATCCGTATAACGATGCTTGCCCTTTGTCGTCGCAAGATACATCGTGCGATTTTCGCCGCCTGCACCGTATTTTGCCATAAATTCATCAAGGCTTTCGTGAACCTCAAGCTTCACAAACGGCCAATAATCAAGCCCTGCACGCTTCAAGCTCTTATCGTCTATCGAAAATCCCAGCGGCTTTACAAGATGCAGCACACTGTTTGTTGCAGCACATGTTCTCGCTATATTTCCCGTATTCGGCGGTATCTCCGGCTCTACGAACACTACATGAATTGCCATATCTATTCCTATATAACCTGTTTTGCATTGCACTTGCATCGTTCATGCAGCTCGGTCATACTTTTCCTTTCACATTTTTATTGTTTTTCTTTTATGCCTTTTGGCTTTTACATTTCGCCGTCTCTTTAATGCAATGGCGGCTCGCTTGCCGAAGCAGTGCCGCTTTTCGGCTTTTGAAGTCAAAGCTTCTGCTGCAATGCATTGAAGCACCTACATTCACCTGCAAAATGCCGCTGCAAAAAAGAGAGGCAGTCGCCTCTCTGTATTCACTATTTGTTGGCTCCGCAGCACTTCTTATACTTCTTACCGCTGCCGCACGGACATGGATCGTTTCTTCCCGGTTCTTTTTCCTTTACAACTGTTCTTGATCTTCTCCACTTGTCGGCAATAGCCTTTCTTTCATCAAGCGTAAGTATTCCGTCCCATGATTCGAGACCGAAAAGATAGTCCGCTTCGGCATTGATCATGTTGTAGAAAAGCTTGTCCCATACAATATCGAGAACGATATTGCTGTCCTCTTTTATTTCGTCCAGCTCAAACGGATTTTCAAGGCTTGTCTGAATACCGTCAAGAAATCCCATAAAAATTACAGGATCTGCTTCGTACTTTTCGACAAGCTCTGCGAATGTTCCCTCAACATGCGTATTCTTTGCCGTAAGAATACCGTCATAGATTCGCTGCTCTGTTGTGCTGTATTTTTCCCAAAATTCATCAAAAGTATCTTCTGTCTGGCTGTCGATAAGATCAGTCCACTGCTTATAAAGTGACATTATATTTCCTCCGTTTGTTTTAATTACATATTTTATAGCTTTTTATAGCACAATTGTTTTTAACTTTATTTTTTAATAAGCTTTGCGATTTCCATCACATCGCCCACAACGGCGCTGCCTGTCGGAAGTGCACCTGCGCCTTTGCCGTAAAACATCAGCTCGCCTACAGCATTGCCGGTAACATAAACCGCATTAAATTCGTTGTTTACACCTGCAAGAGGATGCGTTTCCGGAAGCCGCATAGGATTTACGCTGCAAGTCAGCTTGCCGTCTTCCATCCTTGCATGAGCGATAAGCTTTATCTTCTCTCCTGCCGCCTTTGCATTTTCTATATCCTCAGCCGTAACCTTGCTGATTCCGACTGTAGGAATATCCTCCGGCGCAACAAATTTATCAAAAGCAAGCGCCATTAAGATGCAAAGCTTATTGGCTACATCATAGCCTTCAACATCGGCTGTCGGATCGGCTTCGGCAAAACCAAGCTCCTGCGCTTCTTTCAGCACCTCTTCGTAAGGAAGCCCATAATCCGTCATTTTTGTTAAGATATAATTCGTTGTTCCGTTCACAATACCCATTATTTCTGTAATGATATTGCCCTGAAGCACTGTCGATATGGCATTGAGCACCGGAATACCGCCGCCCACCGAGGCTTCAAAACGAAACTCCACATTATTTGCTTCGGCAGTCTTTACAAGCTCACTATATTTTGCCGCTACAGCTGCTTTGTTTGCAGTCACAACATGCTTGCCCGCTTTCATGGCATCAAGCATGAAGGTTACCGCCGGCTCTACTCCTCCGAGCGCCTCAACAACAATATCAATATCAGATGCATTTATAATATCATCCGGATCATCGGTAATCAGCTCCTGACATATACCGTCTCTTTTTTTATTTTTGTCTCTTGCGAGAATCTTAGTCACATTAATCCTTGCGCCTACTGCTTTTTCAATCTTTTCGGCATTCATTCCGAGAATCTGATAAGCACCGCCGCCTACATTTCCGATTCCAAGAAGGCCTACATTAACAGTCTTCATACAAAACCTCCCGATGTGCAATTTTACCAAACAATTATACCTTGTTTTTAAAGTATTTGCAATACTCGCTTATACGACATTCTTCACATTTCGGTTTCCTTGCATCACAGCAATATCTGCCCAAAAATATAAGACTGTGATGTGTGCGTGACCATCTGCTCTCAGGCAAACACTTCATAAGTGCAAGCTCTGTTTTCAGTGCATCTTTTTCATCGCAAAAGCCTATCCTGTTCGCCACTCTGAATACATGTGTATCAACGGCTATACGCTGCTGCCCGAAACCCACCGCAAGCACTACATTGGCAGTCTTTCTGCCTACGCCCGGAAGTGCGATAAGAGCCTCATAATTATCGGGAACGGCGCCGTCATATTTCTCGCAAAGCGCCTTTGCCAAATTAACAATATTCTTAGACTTTGTCTTATACATACCTATTGCATGTATTATCTCCGACACTTCGGTTATCGCAAGTAGCTCTCGTTCTCCCTCTTCAAGCTCATTAAAATCAAGACCTTTTTCCTCCGCAAGTCCCTCCCCCGCATGTGCAAGTGCCTCAGGATTCGGATACCTATTAAAAAGTGCCGGCGTTACCTTATTCACACTCCTGTCCGTTGTTTGCGCCGAAAGAACCACAGCCACCACAAGCTCAAACAGATTACCGTAATTAAGCTCACAGTCAGCATCGGGATACATTTCCTCCAAAATATCAAGCACTTTGGCAATTTCATCCCCAGTCATCTCCGCACCAAAAGCTTTGACTTCATTTATCTCATTTAGCTTATTTATTTCTTTTTCGTTTCTCGTTTCTTTCTTCATTTTTATTTTTCCGATTATTAAGTCAGTTATCTTCTTATCATGCCGTATCGGTCATTTCGATACAGCCTCTGCTATTTCATATTTTAATACCCCAAATATTCTGTTTATAATACCACATTTTTCTCATTTTTTCAGCAATCAGCTTCATATTGCGCTCAACATTTTTTATATATCGAATTTTTGCCGACCCAGCGGTCGGTTTTTTGTTGACAGTAACATTCTCTTCATATATCATACTATTATTGACTCGTGAGTCGGCATTAAAATACGCCGCCGCAAATACCATTATATTGGTTAATTTTCTAAGGAGGATATTATTTTGGACAAAGAGAAAGATTTAAACACAGCTCCGGAAACAGAAGTGCCGAGCAGCACATCTCAGGCTCCGGAAGTCTCGAACGATACTAAGGCTTCGGAAGCCGCAGAGAATATCGAAGCATCCGGCGCAGCAGCAGCCGAGAACAATACGGATAAAAAAGCAAAATGTATTGTAAACTATGCCAAAAACCACAAATTGCTTGCCGGCATCGTTGCTATTCTTTTGGTATTAACACTTGTACGCATCGGCGGTTTCATACTCAATATAGCCAATCCCGATGTTCCGCAAGAAAAAACAATAAGCGTAAAGACCACTGTTGCAGAATACGGAGATATCTCCGCCAAGTCTCCACTGTCAGGTCGTATCACTGCCGCAGAAGAAGCTGCTATCGTACCTATGGCACAGGGACAGGTTACAGCCGTTCATGTTAAGGTCGGTGACTATGTAACTGCCGGAACAGTGCTTTTTGAAATTGATAAAAGTCAGGTGTCCGCTCAGTATAATCAAGCCAAAGCCGCATACGACTTGGCCGCAAGCTCATATAACAATATGAAAATACTTTATGCCGAGGGGGC
>CAYRZK010000133.1:0-3950 GCA_964428785.1 uncultured Oscillospiraceae bacterium
CCCCTATTTCCGCAATGCACATTGCCGAAGTAATGATATTATAAATTGCCTGAGATCTTCCCACTTCATGAAAACATACTGTTTCTATCGTCGCTCCGTGTACTTCGGCTTCCGCTATTGCAATCGTTTTATATATTTTTTCCGCAATATCTTTTACCTGCATCGGCAGCGGCAAATGCCGAATAACACCTTTTATAAATTGATATGATGAATTTATACTATGCTCGTGCATACCATGCGACGGAGCAGCTCCTACTGCACTTATACCGTGTTCCTGCACATCCTCGTGCTTGTGCGAATGTCCGCAGCCTGTCAATCCGTGTGCCTCCGCAAGATGATGCTGCATCTCATGCAGGAACATCTCAAACTCATCTTGAGGCATAAATTCCGTTTCGACGCCCAAAGCTCTAAATCCGCTTACAAACATATCAGCGCAAACACCGCTAGTGCAATCTATATATAATGCTTTCATATTAAAATTCACCTTTCCCTTAAAAATGTAATACATAGCGAACATAATGACATCAAGCTGTTCGGCTGTCATGTCATCGCATATGCTCCTATGGCGACAATTCATCGCAAAACATGCTCTCAAGCCAAATGTTCATAATATGTCATTTACAAATTCTCGTCCGTATTGATTCGATTTATGTTTGATGCAAGATATCCTGCACCAAACCCATTATCGATGTTTACGATGCCTACACCGTTTGCACAGCTGTTAAGCATCGACAAAAGCGCCGAAAGTCCTCCAAGGTTCGCTCCGTAGCCTATGCTGGTCGGTACTGCAATGACTGGCTTATCAACAAGCCCTCCGACCACGCTGGCAAGCGCACCCTCCATTCCGGCAACAGCAATCACAACATTGGCTGCTCTTATTCTGTCCAGATTTGCAAACAATCTGTGAATACCGGCAACGCCTACATCATAAATGCGTTCCACATTATTGCCGAGCATCTCCGCCGTTACGGCTGCTTCCTCCGCTACAGGTATATCTGCCGTACCTGCCGTCACGACTGCAATCGTCTTATGCTTTTTCTTCATTTCCTCAAGCACATTATCATCCTTGTGTACAGCAATTATGCGAGCCGTCCTATAATATGTCACCTGAGGTCTCTCTGTTTCTGCGCTTTCTGCCGCTTCGCCGCATCCGCATTGTTTTTCGCAATTGTCTCCGCAGTAAGCTCTTATCACTTCTTCCTTTACGGCTTCAAACTGTTCTTCGCTTGCTCTTGTTCCGAGCACAGTACTGCTTGTTTCCGACAAGCGTGCCATTATCACCGCTACCTGTCTTGCTGTTTTTCCCTGACAGAACACTACCTCCGGATATCCCGTCCTGAGGCTTCTGTGATTATCTATATTTACAAAATCGAGATCTTCAAACGGAAGTGTTTTGAGCGTCCTCTCTGCCTCCTCCGGCGTTACGCTTCCATCCGCAACATTTTTCAAAAGCTCACGCAAATGTCTGTTATCCATCTTACTTCTCCATTCAGAAATTTTTAGTCAGCATTTGCTTTTTATTTTACCACAACATTCAAAACATCGAAACACATGCTCATCAAAAATGTTCCGCAAAAAATAAAGAAAACTGCCTCAAACAATGCATACCATCGTTCGAGACAGTTATTATCCACTTTAATCGCATATCAGAAGCATTTAGAAAAGACCTGTGATTTTGCCTGTGTCATCAACATCAATCTTTTCCGCCGCCGGCACCTTAGGGAGACCCGGCATCGTCATAATATCGCCTGTCAAAGCCACAATAAAGCCTGCACCTGCCGAAATCTTGATATTCCTTATAGTTACCGTAAAGCCCTCCGGCGCTCCGAGAAGACTTGCATCATCAGAAAAACTGTACTGAGTCTTTGCCATACATACCGGCACTTTGCCAAATCCGAGTGCTGTCAGCTGATCCATCTGCTTTCTTGCAGCCGGCAGAATATTGATAGCATCTGCTCTATATACCTTCTTTGCAATAGCCTCGATTTTTTCTTCTATTGTAAGGTCATCCTCATATGCATATCTGAAATTGTTTTCCGCCTCGCAAAGTCTTACTACCTCTTCGGCAAGTGCGATGCCTCCGTTTCCGCCCTTTGCCCATACTTCCGAAAGCGCAACATTTACACCGAGCTCTTTGCACTTATCTTCCACAAGCTTAAGCTCCGCAGCGGTATCTGTCGGGAACGCATTGATTGCCACTACTGCCGGAAGTCCGTAAACTTTTGTGATATTTTCAACATGCCTTAAAAGATTAGGCATACCTTTTTCGAGCGCATCCAAATTTTCATTATTCAGCTCTGCCTTGGCTACACCGCCGTGATGCTTTAAAGCCCTTACTGTTGCAACTATTACGACAGCATCCGGATGCATATTTCCCATCCTGCACTTGATATCGAGGAATTTTTCAGCTCCGAGATCCGCACCGAAGCCGGCTTCCGTTACAACATAGTCTGCCATCTTTCGAGCAAGCTTTGTCGCTATCATCGAATTACAGCCGTGTGCAATATTTGCAAAAGGTCCGCCGTGTACCAGCGCCGGCGTTCCCTCAAGCGTCTGTACGAGATTTGGCTTAAGCGCATCCTTAAGAAGCGCCGCTGCTGCGCCCTGCGCATTTAAATCTCCTACAGTTACCGGCTTATCATCATATGTATATCCCACTATAGTTCTTGCAAGTCTTGCTTTTAAATCTGTAATATCGCCGGCAAGGCAGAGTATTGCCATGATTTCGCTGGCTACAGTAATGTCAAACCCATCTTCTCTCGGAGTACCGTTCACCTTTCCTCCAAGACCGTCAACAACAAAACGAAGCTGTCTGTCGTTCATATCAACGCATCTCTTCCATGTGATTTTTCTCGGATCTATACCGAGCGTATTACCCTGCTGAATATGGTTATCGAGCATTGCAGCAATTAAATTGTTTGCTGCACCTATAGCATGAAAATCTCCTGTAAAATGCAGATTGATATCCTCCATCGGCACTACCTGTGCATATCCGCCGCCTGCTGCGCCTCCCTTAACGCCAAATACAGGGCCGAGCGATGGTTCACGAAGCGCCACCATTACCTTCTTATTTATTTTTCTGAGACCATCGGCAAGACCTACTGTTGTTGTTGTCTTTCCTTCTCCTGCCGGTGTCGGCGAAATAGCTGTTACAAGTATCAGCTTTCCGTCCGGAGCAGATTTTCTGTCAAATAACAGTCTGTAATCAATTTTCGCCTTATTGTTTCCGTACTGCTCTACATATTCTTCCGGAATACCTGCTGTTTCGGCAACCTCCCTTATGTGCTTTAACTGCGTCGCCTGTGCGATTTCGATGTCGCTTAAAAATGCCATATTTTTCTCCTTTTACATATACTTCTAATATATTTAAAAATACTCTCTGATTTTTGCTTGAAGCTCTCATTACAAGCTTACAATTAAATTATACGAATTATATGCGGACAAGTCAATTAAATAAAAGCGCAGTATATCAAAAACTGCGTATATTTCCGAACTTTAACATGCATCCATCTCAATCTTGTACGACTATTTTGCTACATTCTTTAAAAACGATCTTCTATGAATTGGACATATTCCGGCAGTGTTTATTCCGTCATAGTGTGCTTTCGTTCCGTAGCCCTTGTTTTTTTCAAATGAATAATAAGGATATTCCTTGGCAAATTCGCACATCATGCGATCTCTTGTGACTTTTGCTATAATCGATGCCGCTGCTATTGATACCGACTTGCTGTCGCCTTTAATGATAGAAGTCTGCGGTTTTTTGACAGCCTCGATTTTAATAGCATCAAACAAAACATGCTCTATCACAGCCGTCGCTGTTTCGTTTTCACTGCCGCATGATGATGCCGCAAGCAGCTTGTCACATTCTTTTACTGCATCGATCATCGCTTCCTTAGTTGCTTCGAGTATATTGATTTCGTCAATTCGTTTATTGTCTCTCATCCCTATAC
>CAYRZK010000134.1:0-3936 GCA_964428785.1 uncultured Oscillospiraceae bacterium
GTTTAGGAACCAAATCGGCTCCGAAATCGGCAAGCCCGCTGCCGGAAATATCGAGCGTTTCTATATGACTTGCCGTTCCCACATAATACGGGCTTATTTCGGCAGCAAAGGCTGCCGAAAATGAGCCTAATACTAAAACCATTACAACTAATAAAGATACAATTTTCTTCATAAAGAACCTCCAGTTTTTATTACTCAAACTAAAAATTGGAAATTATGTAACAGTTTTCATTTTATATAAATCATATTTTCTACTATCTTTAACACTTGTTCATCATATGTTGTATTTTTCATTAATACTCTTATAATCTCATTTTCATCTTCCCATGCAACCATAACATAATTATTATCTTCATCGATCACCATTTGTCCTGTACTTCCATGCAGGCGTACCTCCTGCCGCACAGCACTGTCCGAATCATATGTCAACATATTATCATTATCAAACATTGTGATAACGATTTGTTCCTCCGATGTTTCCGATAAGAATGTCATCCTTTTCATATTGCTGTTTTCAGCCTCCGCCAGATAAAACCCATCCGGCAGCCACATCGGATACCAAAAATCACTCCAGCCTGCTATTAACTCTCTTTGTTCTTTTGGCAGTGCCGTCAAAAAATCTTCATTTACACCATTCGAAAACAATGTCTCTGCGCCGTCGTTTTCGCTCTCAAATATGCTGAACACCCTGTCTCGATACGCTTCAGACACGCCCATGGCAACGCAGTTGGCGATCGACAGACACACCACCAATATCGCCGCAATGCGGATAATCTTGTCAAATGCTCTTCTTCTGCGCATCCCGGCGTCGGCTTCGGCTTTCTCACGCTCGATAGTTTCTTGCTCCTCCGCATATTCACGGATCATTTCACGGGTGGAAATATCAAGCCACTCCGGCATTTCTATTTCATCAATATGCGCCTCCGCTTCCTCTATTTCCCTTAAACTGTCCCGTTTTATATCGGCTGCCAGAAGCTCAAGAAACTTTTCAAATTCTTTGTCGTTCATCATGTTTGCCTCCTTCGTTAAGCTTCTCAAGCTTCGCTATTTCTTTTTTCAATTTTGCACGAACACGCTTGAGCCTCACTCTTACATTTGCCTCACTAATACCAAGCACCTCTGAAATTGCTCTGCCCGACATCTTACTATCATAAAACATTTCGATAAGCATCTTCTCTTCCTCATTCAAAACAGCTTTTGCTCTTTTGAGATAATAATCCGGTCCATCCGCAAGCTCCTCAATATCTTCAAAATTATCCTCATAAGTCTCTGTATGAAAAATCACCGTATAGTTTTCATACGCACTGCTCTCTCGTGCGAGCTTTTTGTGATGATCGTAAACAGCGTTCCTCACCATCGCTCTCAAATAATTAACAACATCTCTGTCACCCATATTGGAAAACATCTCAATTTTCTCATACACCCTCAGCCATGTCGCTTGAAATATGTCTTCAACAACATTCATTTCGTCTTCCTTGCTGATATGGTCGTAAATAAATTTCAGTACCAGCTTGTGAAACTTGCCGTATATTGCTTCATACTCAATATACATCTTTGAAATTTTGCTTTCTTCTTTCATTATCCAAAACATTACTCCCTGTATGTGAAATTTAATTTGAAATTGCTTTTCAGTAATACTATACAACAAATTGGCTTAAATTCCATATAAGAAATGATTTGAGTGCCAAAAAATAAAAAATTTTTTCGCAATTCCTGCAAATATTTTCCAATATATGTTACATTTTGATTTTTTACAGTTTTAGTAATAGGATGGGCGGAGAAAATAAATGTTTTAATCTACAATTTACAGGAGATACATATGCCGACTTTAATCAGAAACACTCATTGTGCTTTCGACTGGAAGAACGCCGCAATCGCCGAACTTTCCGTCGGAGACGAAATCAGAGATACCTTGAAAAACGGAGAAATCGTCACATTTGTAGTACTTGACCATGGCGTTATAGGTCTGAAGGATTGTTTGCGTGAGCCGCACATGATCAACGATAAAAGCAATATCATAGGCTGCGGCATACGCTTTACCGCAATGCGTGACTATCTCAGCAACGATATTTTCCATTTGCTTCCCGATGAGCTTCGATCCGTGATCAAGCCTCGCAGATTTGTATTAAACGGCGAAGCCTTTGAGGACAAGCTGTGGCTGTTCTCGGAAATCGAAATTTTCGGCAAGCAGCTGTGGAGCAGCGACGATACCGGGAAACAGTATGAATATTTCAAATCACCCGCTCACCGTGTTAAGACGCTCGGAGGCAGCGGTAATGCCGTTTTCTGGTGGGAGCGCTCGGTATTCACAAGATTTTCCGATTTCTTCTGCTGTGTTCATCCGGGCGGCGGCGCAGGATATCATCCGTCTGAGTCAGAGCTTGGAATATGTTTTGGATTTTTCATCTAATACTTCGTTCCGATTCGCTTGCACTCTTGCCGAGCTTTGTTTTCGCTTTTTTGAAAATTCAAGATGTCAAGCATTACAAAGTGCATGTAAAAGTCTATCAAATGCAGCATGCTGCAAGCGCCAAATGCCCACATTGCATTAAGCTTACACGCCCGCTTTGTTTCAGACTTTTTTCATACCTTAAAATTTCTATTGCTTTGATGCTTTGAATTTTCAGTATATACGAGGCTAAAGCATACTCTTGAATCGGAACATTAAAATCGGTTTTTACCTCTATCGGCAGCCGCACTTATTTTTCTGTCTGCGCACCCGCCCTCCTGCGGTACATTTTCTCTCATGCCGCCAAGCTGCGGCTGCCGTTTTTTTGCAATATTTACTTCCATCACTATCCTGACTGCTCTATCAGCTGCAAATTCATGGTTATAGTGCCAAAAAAGCTTGTGAACTAATCCCTCAGACTCATCGGAATATGACACAGCTTTCCTAAGACAGCTGCATCACCATAGACAGGTACGCAGCATCGCACCATGCAATGAAAGCGAAAGCACATCGCCAATCCGAGCAAAGAAAAAGGCTCTGACATTCTCATAGCCAAAGCCTGATTTCTTTCCTTTGCCATACCGCAAAGCCATAGGTTTATTTCCCATACCCTTGCGGCATTTCATCGGTCTTCTTGTGTTTAGGATTTTAAATTGAGCAATATTATATCTAAATTTACTTGGAGCCTATATTTGTCATATATTGTCGATATGCCGCATCATTTCATCATTCAGTATTTTTCAGTATCATGCTTTTGACAGCTTCTTCCGTATACCGTCATCATTTGAAGTATAAGAAGCATAAATTGCATATTGGAGCATACCGAAGTTTTTTACCATTTTTTATCATTGGTTGATTGTCTGTTGCTTTTTCACTTGATCTATGTGAGCCGTTCTGTCCGGAGCACCTGCTATGCTGCGCCGAATACCTGTGCCAGCGTGCAGCCTGTCTCAAGTCTCCTCGCTATACCTTTTCTGCAAGCCTTATATCTCTCAAAGAGCTTCTTGGCTTCCTCTTCCCTGTCATAGACTTTCCAATCACCTACGCATAAGCAGTCGCTACCCTTGTGCTCTATGAAGCCGAGAATATCATGTAGCGGATATCCGAGAAAAGCTCCGATTTCATGAGGAAAACATTCGTCTTGAAGTCTAAGCTTCAAAAATTCAATATCTGTATCGAGCGTTGCTTCCTCGGAATATCCGTAACCTGCCAAGAAAGTTCTTATTTCCGGCTGCTGCAAATGCTTTTCAAGTATATCTTTCCGGTATGCCATCAGAAAAATACGCCTGTCACATTCGCACATGATTTCAAGATAGATATTTTTCGCATTTAGAATGCTGTTCAGTGTTTCAATCTGCACATGGATGTTCGGCATACTCTTTTTTAAACATGTGATCATGTTCGATGGTTTTATCCCTGCAAGCGCAGGGCCGCAATGAAACGCAAGCATATTTTCAAGATTGTTGTAATTCATGGTCTTGCTTCTC
>CAYRZK010000135.1:0-3881 GCA_964428785.1 uncultured Oscillospiraceae bacterium
GGCATTATGCGGAGGATGATGAGCTTAGTGCAGCAGGCTATGATGACTGGGACGATTTCTACGAGAACGAAAGCGACAGATACGATGAAATCGTAACGGAATTTGAAAAGTATTATGATGATATACTGAGCAGCAAATATAATTATGAAGGTGTATTGCTTGTAAATAATGACGGAAGTACAGTTCATTATGACACATATAAGGATTATCTCTTCAGAGAGGGCAATGCCGATGAATATTGGTATTATATGTTCGGCGATGATCCTTATGTATCAAATGCGAAGATGACAGTAAAGCTCAATGATAACAATGAGCTTATTGAAAATTACTTTGAAGGTACGCTTACCGGAGTGGATGAAAACGGCACTATGCATACTGCAAAGATTAAGATGAAGCTGCACGCAAGCGATTATGGAACAACTAAGTATGATGTATTCAATCCGGAAGGCAAAGAAAAGATAAACTAGTCTGAAAGCCTTAAAATGATTGAATAAAAAACGGCAGTCCGTGCAATATGTGCGGACTGTCTGAAAAGTTTCAAAGAGGGACAATTTACGGAGAGACTGTATGGAAAGCATTTTAGTGATAGACAATTTGACAAAGCTGTACAAAAACGGCAGAGGGGTAAAAAATATAAATTTGGAAGTAAATCGTGGCGATATAGTGGGCTTGCTCGGGCCGAACGGTTCAGGCAAGACTACTATTATGAAGACTATAATGGGACTTTGCCACGCAAACAGCGGCAAGGTTACTGTTTTTGGTGTGGATGTTGAAGAGGATGTTGAAGCCGCACTTCAAAAGGTCGGCGGGCTTATTGAAAGACCTGCTATTTATGAATATCTTACGGCATATGATAATCTTAAGATGATGTCAAGGTATTATCAGAATGTGGATGATGCCAGGATTGAGCATGTTATGGATGTTGTAAGGATCGGGAGATATGCCAAAGAAAAAACGGGGCGTTTCTCACTTGGTATGAAACAGCGTCTGGGTATCGCAATGGCGATTTTATCGGAGCCTGAGCTTGTGGTGCTCGACGAACCAACAAACGGACTTGATATTGAGGGGACAGTGGAAATCCGTGAAATTATAAAAAGGCTTGCGGCAGAAAGAGGAGTATCGTTCCTCGTGGCAAGCCATCTTGCTCCGGAGATTGAAAAAATGTGCAATAAGGTTGCGATTGTTCATGATGGAGAATTGCTTTCGTACGAAACTATGGATGAGGCGCTCAGATTGAGCCCGTCTCTTGAGGACTATTTCCTTGCAAAGGTAAAGGATAAGAGAGGGGCGATAATAATATGAGAACGACGATAGGAAATTATAAAAACGAATTAAGAAAGCTCAGAGCCAGAAAAAAATATTATGTATTTTTGATACTGGAAATACTTGTATGTGTCATCTGGGGACTTGTCAGTATGCTTGTTTCCAAAGTTTCGGGTGGCATGGTTGATGCAGGCTTTATGCTTGCAGGCATGAATATGACAACGCTCGGATTTTTTATCGAAATATATATCCCGCTTATTATATTTATGGCGGCATGCGATGTATATACTGGAGAGTTTCATGATGGAACAATCAGAGCCTTATTCATGCGACCTATAAGCAGAGGTAAGCAATATTTTTCAAAGGTTGCGGCGATTATGACCGTTGCAACAATATATCTTGTGGTATTGTTTGTTATCACAACTATGATGCAGATTATCGGTGCAGGCAGCATTTCGGGTGTTTTGGCAGCGTTTGCATCATATTTCATTGATTTGATTCCGATGATCGTGCTTGTACTGTTTACGGCAATGATAAATCAAATATCAAGCAGCACTTCACTTTCGGTAATACTTTGTATTATAATGTACATAGGGCTTTATGCATTCGGAATCGTAGTACCTCAGGCAGGCAGTCTGCTTTTTACCGGTATGCTCATGTGGCACAACATGTGGGTAGGCATTATGTTGCCGCTTGGCGTTATGATTTCCAAGCTGGGAATACTTGTTGGCTACGGAATGATATTCGGATGCATCGGTTACTATTTATTTGAAAGAAGAGAACTGTAATATGAAATCACTTAAAGGACATTTTTGGAGAACCAATATACTGATGATTTTACTTTCGGCAGTGGTGGTGCTTGTAATGTCCTTTATTTTGATTTTTGTATTGTTTTTTGATAATCCCGATGCATTGATAGGCATTACAGGCAAGGTAGAAAATGCAATGTCAGTCGGTCATCCGGGAGGTCATAGTAATCTTATGCTTATATTTATGAGCTGGGGCATTGTGACGGTAGCGCTTGTTACATTGATATGCGTAGCGCTCACTGTGAATATGTCAAAAAAAGTATTGATACCGGTAAGCAGACTAAGAAATGCCGCAGAGAATATTGCAGCCGGTAATCTTAATTTTGATGTGCTTACGAGTGAAGAAAGCGAGGAGCTTGCAGGGCTTTGTGATTCGATGGAAAAGATAAGAAAGCGTTTAAAAGCGAATGCGGCAAATGAGCTTGCGGCTGCGGAAGAACGAAATATGCTTGTTGCAAGCCTTTCGCACGACCTGCGAACACCGGTGACAACGATAAAAGGATATGTAGAGGGTATAAGGGACGGTATTGCCGATACTCCGGAAAAGCAGGCAAGGTATCTTGATACGATTTACAGTAAGGCAATCGTCCTTGAAAAGCTTGTGGATAACATGAGCGAGTATTCGGAGCTTGAGCTCGGCAGAATGCAATATATGTTTGAATTTATAGATATTACCATGTTTTTACAGGATCTTGCGGATGAATATGCAGTCGATATAAAAGAAGCCGGCTTTGAATTCAATGCAGAGCTTGCGGATGAAACAATGCAAATCGTAGGGGATAGAAATAAGTTGAAGCGTGTAATTGACAATCTTATATCGAATGCGATGAAATATAATCGTCAAGGCGGTACGATTACATTGTCGCAGCAAAGCGACGGAAAGGGTGTGTTTATCGGTGTTTCAGATACGGGCATGGGTATTGCTCAGGCGGATCTGAGCAAAGTGTTTGATGGATTTTATCGGGGAGATAAGGCGAGAAACAATATCAAAGGCAACGGGCTTGGGCTTGCCATCGCAAAGCAGATAGTCGAAAGCCACAGAGGAAAGATATGGGTGAAAAGTGAGGTTGGAACGGGTACCGACATTTTTATTTATCTTCCGCTTAGAGCAAAAGACATTTAGAGCAGGTGTGCTGACAGCTGTAAATATAACTGTCAGTATAAGTACGAATATCATTACAGTATAAAGGCAGGTTTAATATGACAAAGGTATTGATTATAGAGGACGACAAGTCTATATCACAGCTTGAAAAGGATTATCTTGAGATAAACGGCTATGACTGCGACTTGGCATATGACGGCAAAAGCGGGCTGAATATGGCACTTTCGGACGATTATGCGTGTGTCATACTCGACATCATGCTTCCGGAGATGGACGGTTTTGAAGTGTGTGCGAAATTAAGGCATGCGAAGGATGTGCCGCTTATTATGCTGTCGGCAAAAAAAGACGATATAGATAAGGTAAGAGGGCTCGGACTCGGTGCGGATGATTATATGACAAAGCCTTTCAGCCCTAATGAACTCGTAGCTCGTGTGAAGAGCCATATAGCAAAATTTGAAAGGCTGACAAGCAGCGGAAGAAAACAAAATGTTAACGATAATGTATTAAGAATCAGAGGCTTGGAAATAGACAGAGAAGGACGCCGTGTTTTTGTGAACGGTGAAGAAAAAAATATGCCGGCAAAGGAATATGATCTGCTTCTGTTTCTTGCAGAAAATCCTAACAGGGTATTTTCAAAAGAGCAGATTTTTGATAATATATGGGGCTTTGATGCGTTCGGTGATATTTCGACTATTGCTGTGCATATA